>JAISDM010000074.1 GCA_031264885.1 Peptococcaceae bacterium
ACGGGCCAGATTGTCCGAAAACGCGCCCTAAATATTGCCAACACACAATATATGGGGTCATTCGGTTGAAACGACACGCTATATATTGTGTTAACGATGCGATTTTTGACGTTTCCGGACGGGGACGGGCGGCAGAATGCCGCCCCTGCGGCGCCGTGCGTGACGCGTTTGTAGGGGCGGCATTCTGCCGCCCGCCCTTGGCAAACGCGAATTTCCAAATTTACACGGATTGCTTCGAAAAGATTTGGGCGGCTTTGCACACCGCGCCGCCCGCGACGCAGCACACTACGGCCTCCACTACGCCCTGCAGGCCAACCATTCCGGCGATGAACGCCAGAATCGGGGTTCCCCCCTGGAGTCCCCTGACAAACTCGGAATTACCAAAGAGCAGTATGAATCCGCCGATAAAGAACACCGTGTTCAGCACCGCGGCGCTCAGGCTGCCCACGGCGTAACTCCAGGTTTTGGTAGAATCGATCCGGTAAAGCGCGCCAAAAATCACCCCCGCAAGCCATCCCATCAATATCCGGGGAATCATGCAGGAAATAAAAGTAAAAAACGGGTTGATCGCCAGCAAGGCCGCGCCAAAGGGGCTGCTCCCAAAGCATTGGGCAAAGCTCGTGGCGCCGAACACGCCTCCCAGAATCGCGCCGGCCGCCGGGCCGAGAACAATGGCGCCCACCGCCACGGGTATCGCCAAAAAAGACACCTCAACGGCGGGGGTTCGGAGATAGCCGGCCGGCGTAAACGCCATAATCAGAACGATGGCCGCCAACGCCGCCAGCTTGGTCATGTAACTTACCTTGATCATTTTCGTTTCCTCCCACTGTCGCTCCATTCGATATGGATGCAACGCTTTTTGAGTATTTCAGCAAAAAATGACATCTTCCGCGGTTTTGTACAAGCGGACCTCCCCCGCTCCAAGACCGCATTTCAGTTGTTCAAAGACCTCCGGATCCATCTCCTTTAACGGGATCAGCACAAAGGAACGCTCCTTCATCCTCGGATGGGGCAGCGTCAGCTTTTCGTCCCGCAGAATCAAGTGATCATACAGCAATATGTCTATATCCAAGGTTCTGGGCCCCCACCGGCGGACACGCTCCCGGTTCCGTTCCGCTTCCGCGGCCTGGCACGCTTGCAGGGTTTCCCAGGGATCCATCGCCGTCCGCGCCCGCAGGGTCATATTCAAGAAAGGCGGCTGATCCGTAAAGCCCACCGGCGCCGTCTCATAAAGACCGGACCAGACCTCCGGCGCCACACCCCGCTCCACTAGCCCGCGAACGCCGCCGATCAAGTGGTCTTCCCGGTCGCCTAAGTTGGAGCCCAAGGAGAACCATACCTTATGCGCCGCGTCCGGCCGCCGCCCGGTCATGGCCCGGCCCCCGCGTCCGGCGTACCCGCGGGCGGGCGCTTAAACCGCTCCATTTGCGCGCCGGCGTACTCCAGAGGCCCCTTCAGCGGCGCCTGAGGCTTCTTGACCAGCACCCGCGCGCCCAGAACCTCCGGCTGGGACAGGCAGAAATCCATGATCTTCCCGGCCAGCGCTTCGATTAGGTTCAGGGAGGGCCCTTCCGTGATGGCTTTGATCCCTTTATACAATGTACTGTAGTTCAGTCCCCGCTCCAAATCATCCGATGCCGCCGCTTCCGTCAAATCGGCGAAGGCGGTCACATCAATCTCAAACCACTGCCCCACCTGCTTCTCGTCCGCGCGGTTCCCGTGGAATCCATAAAACCGCATGCCCTTTAAAATCAACTGATCACAGGCCTCCGCCCCCTTAGGAATCATGGGAATCAGGCTCCCTTCCGGCCAAAGCTTCCAGCATCCGCAGCAGCGCCTTTGTCTGGCGGACATCGTGAACCCGGATCATATCCATCCCCTTCATAAACGACCAGGCCGCCACCGCCAGAGAACCCTCCAGCCGCTGATCCACAGGCGTCTCCAGGACGGCGCCGATCAGACGCTTGCGGGAGGCCCCGATCAATATGGGCTTGCCCAGGGTCTTCAGCGCCTCTATATCCCGCGTGAGCGCCAAGGACTCCGCCGCGTTTTTTTCAAAACCGACGCCCGGGTCCAGCATTAATCTCTCCGGATCCAATCCCGCGCCCTCATAAGCCGCCACGGACTCCCGCAAGGCATCCGTCACATCCATGGCCAAATGACCGTAGGCCGTTCCGGGCGGCGGCCAATGCATGGCGACCACCGGCGCCTGATACCTGGCCGCGGTCCCGGGCATGGCCGGATCCTTCAGGCCGCCCCCCTCGTCATTGAGAATATGCGCGCCTGCCTTTAACGCGGCTTCAGCCACAGGCGCGCGCCATGTATCGATGGAAACAGGCGCCGGCACTTCCCGGAGCAATTGCTCCAGAACCGGCATGACCCGCTCCAGTTCCTCGTCAACGGTGATCTCCGTATACCCCGGTCTGGTGGACACGCCCCCCAAGTCAACGGCGTCGGCCCCTTCCCGAACCATTTCCAAAGCCCGGGCGACGGCGCCGTCCAACCGGTTATACTTGCCTCCGTCGGAAAAAGAATCCGGCGTCACATTCAAAATACCCAGGATCTTCATGTGCCCGTCCCCGAGTACCAGCTTCCGATCCTTCCATGACCAGCAAACGCTTTGAGGCTCTTTGACGCGCGCCAGCAGCGCCTCCAGGGTTTTCCCCAGATTTTTTAACTCCCAGGGCTGCTGGGAAAGCCGTTCCGGCAATCCGCCGTACTGGCGCAATGTTCCCAGCAAAATCACATCGGACAAAGCCGCGCCGTGATTCACCACATGACGGGCCACCGCCGCGTCGCCTCCCAATGAAAGCATATGTTGCTTGAGAATATTAGCCGCCGGGGTTTTTACATCCCGCAGATACAGCGGACGGATCGACGCCTTTTGCGCCATAATCCGCGTTCCGCCTTCGTCACATCCCACCCGGCGGAAGAATTCCCCCGCCTTCGCAGCCTCGTCCAAGTCCAGCCAATAAGGCCCCTTCATACAACCTTTCCCCCTAAACGCCTAAACGCTCCGATCCCCATGCTCATCCGTCTCCCCGGAGCCGGTCGCCCCAGAGCCGGTCGCCCCGGAACCGGTCGCCGCGGAACCGGTTTCCGTCCGTTCCGGAACGCCGCCTCCCGTTGCGGAAGCGCCGTCGGCGGAATCGGTCACCAGCGTCTCAAAAATAGAGCCGGGCTTGACTTCTTCCGCGCCCGGAGCGGGCAGCGCCTTTCTCTCTTCCAACAATTCCCACGGCGCCTTGGGTTTCTCCAGCTGATATTCCCCGAGAATCCCCAGGAATTCCTCGGATTCGATGGTTTCCTGAGTCATCAGCAGCCGGGCGATCCGATGGAGTACTTGCACATTTGTTTTTAAGATAACCTCCGCTTCCTGATAACATTGATCCATCATGCGGCGCGCTTCCTCGTCGATATCCTGAGCCACGGCCTCGGAATAATCCCGGGTCTGGGTGAAATCTCTGCCCAAAAAGACCTGCTCCTGTTTATTGCCGAAAGTCAGCGATCCTAATTTTTCCGACATGCCGTATTCGGTGATCATCTTGCGGATGATCTCCGAGGCGCGCTCCAGATCGTTTTTGGCGCCGGTGCTGATCTCGTCCAAAATCATTTTTTCCGAAATGCGTCCGCCCAGGAATGTTTTGACCTGGTCCAGCAGCTTGGATCGGGACATGTACCGCTGATCCTCCTGAGGCAGGAACAAAGTATACCCGCCGGCCCTGCCCCTGGGAATGATGGATATCTTATGGACAGGATCCGTATGAGCCAGCAAAGCGCCCACCAGCGCGTGTCCCGCCTCATGATAGGACACCAGCTGTTTTTCGTACTCATTCATGGTCCGGGCCTTCTTTTCCGGCCCGGCGATCACACGCTCAATGGAATTCTCCATCTCGCTCATGGCAATGCGTTTCATGTTTTTGCGGGCGGACAAAAGCGCGGCCTCGTTGACGAGATTAGCCAAATCCGCCCCCGTGAATCCCGGCGTCCGTTTGGCCAGCACATCCAGGTTCACATCGTCCGCCAGGGGCTTGCCCTTCACATGAACATCCAGTATTTCCTTGCGCCCTTTGATGTCGGGCAGATCCACCACCACCTGACGGTCAAACCGGCCCGGCCTCAAAAGCGCCGGATCCAGGATATCCGGCCTGTTGGTGGCGGCAATCACAATGATGCCTTCATTGATATTGAACCCGTCCATCTCCACCAGCAATTGATTCAGCGTCTGCTCCCGCTCGTCATGCCCGCCGCCCAGACCGGCGCCGCGCTGACGGCCGACCGCGTCGATTTCGTCGATAAACACAATGCAAGGCGCGTTCTTCTTCGCCTGTTCGAATAAATCACGAACCCTGGACGCGCCCACGCCCACAAACATTTCAACAAAATCGGAACCGCTGATGCTGAAGAAGGGTACGCCCGCTTCTCCCGCCACCGCCCTGGCCAGCAAGGTTTTGCCTGTGCCGGGATTGCCGAACAGCAGCACGCCCCGGGGGATTTTCGCGCCCAGTTCGGTAAATTTGGCCGGTTCTTTCAAGAACTCAACCACTTCCTGAAGTTCCTCTTTTACTTCATCCACACCCGCCACATCCGCGAACGTTATTTTTTTCTTGTCGTCGGAATGAAGCCTGGCGCGGCTCTTGCCAAATTGCATCACTCTGCCGCCGCCGCCCTGGGTCTGCTGAATCAAGAAGAACATCATAACGGCGATGATCAATATCGGCAAAAAGCTGCCCAGCAGCGAAAGCCACATGGGGGTCTTCGGCAGCGGCCTCTGATAATACACAATATCTTTCTCTTTAATCAAATCCAACAATTCGGCGTCGTCCGGAGGCCCGTTGACCTTAAATTCGTCCCCCGTTCTCAAGGTTCCTTCGATTTCCCGAACATCGCCAACCTGCATCAATTGAATGCTTTTAATCTCGCCGTTTTCAAGCGCGGTATAAAAAGCGTTATAATCACCTTCGAAGGGATCGGCTTTTGTTTGATCAGGCTTGAACCCATAAACCGCAGCCACGAAAAGCAAAATGAGCAGCAAATAAATAGCCACATTTTTTATCACTCGGTTCACCTGAAACCTCCTTTCATTTAATTTGTTTTCCGCGCCCGGTTTGGTTTATGCCTCCTGACGCACACATCCGCCGGCGATTCGAATCGGACACCGTCATGCAAATGCTTTTTTATTTTATCATGTCTCGTTTTTATTTTCAAATTAATAATTGCAGGATCAGCCAAATTTCTTGTCCGATCTCTTGATCCGCCGCGCCCACGCCCTCCGCCCAGCGGATTTGCGATCGCGCGCCGGCCTCCGGATCCGTCAGAAGCCAAAGCCGGCTCCGCCAAAGACGCGGCACTTTTTGGCCGATCCAGTATTTTTTCAGCTTGCGGCTTCCTCCCCGGAGCCGGATCCGGTCGCCGGGCCGCCTGTGGCGCAGCACCGGCGGAACATCCAAGGAAGGCCAGGGAATCACCCATTCGCCCGGCGCCGGCGCCGGTTTCGGGCCAAACGCCCATCGGACCGCCGCGCGTCTGCCGTCCGGCAAGTCGGTCACGCCCGGCGCCGCCAGTGGCACGGCCGTTTCCTCCGGATCCTCATCCGTCCCTGAATCCAGGCGCGCGGTTCCGGGTTCCGCGCGGAACTCCAAATATTCGTAAGCCTTGTACGCCCGCATCCCGCCGGAGATCTCCGCCGTCCCCCCCCCGCGCCCATGTAAGGCCAGTTCCCGAACCCGCTCACAGGCCGCCATTCCGGGCACGGAATCCATGTTCCGCCGGCTTCGGTCCAGCAGCATCCGAAAGGCGCGGCGAATCAATCCCCGCTGGAGCGACGGATGCAGTCCCCCGAATACATCCAGCTTTATCCGGATCCCGTCCGGCTCCGCGGACAGGGCCGCCTCCGCCTCACGGTCCACGCAGCTTTCAAACCAGCGCCGGTCGTCCTGGAGAACCACCGCCGTCCTACCTAATGTTTCCACGAGGCCGGGATTTAATTCAGCCCGGATCGCGGGCAAAATCCCATGGCGTATCCGATTCCTGAGATAATCGTTTCTGTCGTTGCTCAGGTCGCGGCGGGGCCGCAAGCCGTTCTCCAGACAATACGCCTCTATCGCCGCCCGGCTCACGAAAAGCAGCGGCCGGATCCAGACCCCCTCCTTGGGCCGGATGCCGCCCAGCCCCTGCAAGCCCGATCCCTGGATCAGGCGCATCAGCAAGGTCTCGGCCTGATCATCCGCCTGATGGCCTTGCGCGACGCAATGCCCTCCGATCTCTTCCAGGGTTTTGAGCAAAAAGGCGCGGCGCTCCCGCCGCGCCGCGTCCTGTGGCGACAACCCGGAATGGGACGGGGCCTCCCACCGCCCCAAAGTACAAGGAACGCCCCAGGATTCACAAACCGCCTTCACCCAGAGGCTTTCCTCTCTGGAGACATCCCCTCTCAAGCCGTGATCCAGGCAGGCGGCGTGCAGCTTCACGCCCAAAGTTTCCCGCCATCTGCAAAACAAATGCAGCAGCGTCAGGGAATCCGGCCCGCCGGACACGGCGACCAGAACCGCGGTTCCGGGCCCGGCCATCCGGTACTCCCTCAACGCGTCCAAGAAAGCGCGGGATACCCGGTCCGTATTCTGAGTTATGGGCGTTGACATTGACGGATTCTCCTTCCGTAACGTTCATCCACGCCGCCGAATATAGTACGTTAAGACTCTGCGGATACGGTAAAAAAAGGCGGGATGATTGTGACCTCAGCAAGCTTTGGCGCGGAACTGATCACAGCGCTGCCGTTATCAGTTCCGGCAAACCATTGGTTTCAGCTTTTGTTGTATCAGGGGAATGAAGTTGTTCCCGGATCAGGCGGCCAGGACATCTACCCGGCGGAAATCCGCCTGGAGACCGGCCGGCGCGCGGCGGCCACGGGCCGGCGCGCCATTCACCGGACGGCTGCCGCCCAAGCGGCGCCGCCCTGCGCCCAAATCCGACTGACGCCACCTTTTCACAAGCTTGCCATCGGCATCACCGGCAGCCTGAAATTGGACGTCTGGGATTTTTGCCGCTGTTTTTCCTTAAACATCTTCTGGCGCGATCAGATGATACCCTTTTATCTTAAAAAACAGCTGATGAATGTCTACTGGGATTGCCGCGGACATTTCCAGGTGCCGCTGATCATCGGCTGACGCGCCCGCTCCGCGCCGGTTCGCCGGATTCAGCCTCCGCGGCGATGCCGTCCATGATCAGGCGAATCGCCGTTTCCGCCGCCGCCTCCTCGCTTATTTCCTCGTTCGGATACAACAACATTCGGAAAGCCGCGCCGAAGACGCTGGAGATAATCGAGAACGCCGCCGTGAACGGGTCGATCTGCCGGAATTCCCCCTGTTCGACGCCGTTTCTGATGATGTCCATCACGAATTCCAGCCGTTCAACGAAATGAGGCTGATCCTGCTTCTGGAATTTGCATTTGTCCATTCCCACATTGTCGAACAAATCCAGACTGACCAGCTTCGCCAGATGCTTGAACTGAAAGAGGATATTGATGTACCCCCGGATGATGGCTTCCAGTTTTTCCGTGGAGGTGGATTTCAGCAGAACCTCCTTCACCACGATGTTGTCGATGTATTCCAGCCCCGAACGGAGCGCGTTTTCAAAAAGGGATTCCTTGCTGCGAAAATACTCATAGATCGTACCCTTGCCGATGTTGGCGCGTTCGGCGATATCCTCCATCTTGGTGTTGTGAAAGCCTTTCTCACAAAACATTTCCAACGCGGCACGAATGATAATCTCTTTTTTTCCGGTCAGCTTTATATCTCTCAAGTCCATCACACCGCCCCCGTTTCATCATTTCGTATTGCGCCTGTCAAAGACGGGCCAGCCCGTCCGAAAACAAACGGGCGGATTGCCCATCCGCCCCTACAAACGCGCCATTCGCGGCGCAAACGCGGCTAGGCTCTGACGACTCCGCCGCTTTTCGGCGTATTCTTCCGTATCTTTCTGCGCAGATTCAGTTTGTGTACTTTCTTTCTGACGCATACGCTGAAATTCTCCACGACCACATACATGCAGGGCACAAAAATCAAGGTAATCAGGGTGGAAAAACTCAGGCCCCCCACCACCGTCACAGCCAGAGCGGACGTCATCTCCGCGCCCTCTCCCGCGCCGACCGCCATGGGAATCAGTCCCAGCACCGTCGTCAGCGTGGTCATCAGAATGGGGCGCAAACGGGTGGGCGCGGCTTCCAGGATCGCGTCACGGCGGCTCATGCTGCTGCCTTTGCGCACCGTGTTGATGTAATCCACCAAAATAATGGCGTTGTTGACCACGATCCCCGCCAGCATAATGGCGCCGATCAAAACCGTCACGTCCATGGGCTTCCGGGTCACAAACAGCGCCAGCAGCACGCCCGTCAGCGTGGGCGGCATGGCGAACATAATCACGAAGGGATACAGGATTTGCTCAAACTGAATGGCCATCACCATGTAGACCAGCACCACGGCCAGCCCCAGCAGCCGGAACAGATCCCCGAAGGTATCGTCGATCAGCTCCTGGGTTCCGCCATAGCTCACCGAGATCCCGTCCGGCATGGTCATGGACGCGAGTACGGTTTGCACTTCCGCGTTGACCGAACCGGAATCCCGGCCCACCACCTTGCCGCTGACCGTCAAAACGCGCACCTGATTCTCGCGCATAATCGAACTGGGGCCCTTGGTGGTCACCATATCGGACACATCCGCCAGGGTCAGCATCTGCCCGGTGGGGGAGACGATGGTCAGCGCCGCCACGTCGTTGATGTTCTTGCGGTACTGTTCGTCCAGAACCACACGGATATCGAACTCGTCGCCGCCTTCCCGGTAGGATGAAGCCCTGGTTCCGTTCAAGGCTACGGAAACCGCGCCGGATATCTGGGCGGCCGTCAGCCCGTATTGGCTGGCCTTATCCCGGTTGATCCGCACCTGAACCTCGGGATTGCCGTCGGTCAGGCTGCTGGTGATCTCACGGGCGCCGTCGATTTGTTCGATCCGGCTCATGAGCGCTTCGGAAAAATTACCCAGCAGATCCAGGTCGTTCCCCATCAATTGCACCGAGATGTCGCTCCCGCTGAGCAGGGACATCATGCCGCCGCTGAGGGACAGCTCGATGGTCGCGCCCGGAATCGCGGCGCATTGCTGTCTCAGGGTTTCCAGGATCTCTTCCATGGACCGGGTCCTCTGCTCCTTAGATACAATACGGCCGCTGATGGTGGCCGTATTGCCGGATCCGCCGCCCAGCGCGCCCAGGCCCACGCCGCCGCCTCCGCCGATGGAGCAGCTCATCCATTCATGCTCCGGCATGGCCATCACCATGCCCTCCACTTGCTCCGCCACGCGCATGGTTTCCCGCAGGGGAACCCCCTGGGGCAGTTCGATGCTGATGGAGTATTCTCCCGTATCCGTAGACGCCATAAATTGCACGCCGATCATCGGAATGAGGGCGAGGCTGCCGACCAGCAGCGCGAAGGTCAGTGTGATCACCGTCTTGCGGTGTCTCAGCGCCCAGCCCAAAATCCGCTGATAGAAGGACACCAGCCCGCTGATCCCCCCCTGAACGCCGGTAACGGCACGGCCGACGGCGCCCCCGGGAATCTCGGTCTTCAAGAGGCGCGCGGACATCATGGGAACCAATGTCAGCGCCGAAAACAACGACGCGGCCAGGGAGAACGAGACCGTCATGGCCATGGGCTTAAAGATCTGACCGGCCAGACCGGATATAAAGATGAAGGGCAGGAACACCACGACGGTGGTCGCCGTAGACGCCACCACAGCGCCGCCCACTTCCCTGGCGCCGTTGATCGCCGCCTGAATCTTGCCTGCGCCCAGCTGTCTGTGGCGGTAGACATTTTCCAGAATCACGATGGCGTTGTCCACCATCATGCCCACGCCCAGAGCCAAGCCGCCCAAAGAAATGACGTTCACGCTGATTTTGGCGAAAAACATCAGCACAAAGGTCGATATAATGGAAAAAGGGATGGCCGTGGCGATGATGAAGGTGCTCCGGATGCTTTGAAGAAAAATGAACAGGATGACGATCGCCAGCAGCGCCCCCGTCAAGGCGCTTTCCACCACCGTATTGATGGATTGGCGGATGATGTCCGCCTGATCCAGCCCCACATCGATGCTCACGTATTCCGGAACGGTCGCCCGGATCCTGTCCAGGGCTTCCGTCACCGCGTCGGACACCTCCACCGTATTAGCGTCGCTGGCCTTGCTCAGAGACAGGGACATGCCCTGCTGCCCGTTGATGTAGGAATAGCTGTCCATGTCCTTAAAGGTATCCTCCACGCGGACCAAATCCTTCAGGCGGATGTTCTCGCCCCGGACGCCGGGGATGATCAGATTCTCCAGCTCTTCCACGCTGCTGAACTCCCCCATGATGCGGAGGGAGTGTTCCTGCATGCCCTCTTCCACTTCGCCCGCGGAGACATTCCTGTTCTCGCCGGCGATCACGCTTGCCAGGGAACTGATGGAATACCCGTAAGCCTGGAGCCGCTGAGGCTCCGCGGACAGACGGATCTCCCTGGTCACGCCCCCCGTCAGCGACACGGAGGCGATGCCCGCGACGCGTTCCAGCTGGGGCTGTATGGTGTCCTCAACCAGCGCCGTCAATTCGTTAAAAGGGACGTTGCCGCTGACCGTCAGGGTAATCACCGGCATTTGGTTGATGTCCATCTTGAGCACCATGGGCCGTTCCATATCCGACGGCAGGAAGTAACCGACCGTTTCCAGCTGATTCCGGATGTCGTTGATGGAATCGTCTATGTTCGTGCCCCAGATAAATTCCAGAATCACCGCGGAGGTTCCCTGGGCGGTCATGGTGGTCATGGTATCGATCCCGCTCAGGGTGCCCAGCGACTGCTCCAGAGGCCGGGTGACCAAATTCTCCATTTCCTCCGGGCTCACGCCGGAATATGTACCGACGACCACCGCGATGGGCAAATCCATATCCGGCATCAAGGCCAGTTTCAGCCCGGTCAGGGACACAAAGCCCAGGACCAGCACGAACAGAATCATCATGGTGATGGCCACCGGTCTTCTGACTACAAATTGGTAGAATTTCATGAGGCGTCACCTCTCGCGGTCACAAGCACCGCGGCCCCGTCAGCTAAGCTGTACTGGCCTTCCACCACCACCTGCTCCCCTTCGTTCAAGCCGGAGACGATCTCGGCCACGTCTCCCAGCGTCAGACCCACTTCCACCTCACGCCGGCGCGCGACGCCGTCCTCCGCCACATAAACGATTCTGGACTGATCGATTTCCAACAGGGCGTACTGGGGCACCGTAATGACATTGTCCCGGCGCTCCACAACCAGGGAGGTCTCGGCGTACAGTCCGCCTTTGAGCTCGTTATCGGCGTTGTCAATCTCCATGACGACCGCGAAGGCTTTCGTGGCGGGATTGATGTTCGGCGGCACAGACTTGATTCTGGCCTCAACAATCCGGTCGCTCATGGAAGGAATCCGCACCTGGAGGACGTCCCCCTGTTTGACCCCCTGGATGTAGTTCTCGCCCACGTCTACCTTGAACTCCAGGGTATCAATGTTGACGATGGTGCCGATCACGGTTTGGGCGGAGGCCAGCTGCCCCTCGGTGGCCACGATGGTGTCCACAATGCCGCCGATGGGCGCCGACACCACCAGGCGCTCCTGCTGCAAAGCGAGATTCTCTCTCTGAATCTCCAGCTGTTTGATTTGGTCCTCCATCTGTTCGATTTGGACCCGGGTCGCCGCTCCGGTTTCTTCCAGAGCCCGGTTCCGCTCCAAATTCAACTGAGCCTGGCTGATCTGGATCTCCAGATTTGCCGCGTTCAGCTCCAAATCCCGATGATCCATGACGGCCACCGTCTGGCCCTTCGTGACCCGGTCTCCCACCTCAATCAAAATACGCTCCAATCTGGATCCGGCGCCGCCTCCCATAATGCCCACCTGATCCGAGGGCGTCAATAAGCCGCCAAAAAGCACTGTTTTCTCCATCGGCTGATACGCGACCGCCTGAACCACGACCGGAATTTGCGCCGCTTCCAGCCCGGACGCGCCGGCGTCCGCCGCCTCGCCCGGGCTGGATCCCTGGCAAGCCGTCAAAAAACAGCAGCCTAAAACCGCGATTCCGATCCTGAATCCGATCCCTTTTTTGTCTTTACTGAACAACGTCATACCGACAATCCTCCCTCGCCTTTCCGACCGGCTGGTCGGTCAATGTCCTTATTTTACCTTTGCGCCATTTCTTTGTCAACCACGGTGTAAAAGTTGTTCACCAAGAATTCACCGAAGCCAGCCGTTTTCCGGACGGTCACAGGCGGCAGAATGCCGCCCCTGCGGCGCCGCGAATGACGCGCGCGGTTCGTCGTGTGAACCAACGGGCGGCAGAATGCCGCCCCTACGGCGCAGCGGCGCGTCTGTAGGGGCGGCATTCTGCCGCCCGTCTTTGGCAAAAACGGATACCGCGTTCATCATTTAGAAATCAGGCGCCTTGTGTTTATGGGATCCGCGATTCACCGTCGGGCATCATTGCCGCGGTGTACGCGTTCTCGCGTTTGATTTGCTTATACATCATATCGGCCAGGCCGATGCCGCCCATGCCTGTGAACTTCTTGGACATCTCGTCGTCCAGCATATCTTCGTAAATCTTATTCGCGTAACTCTTGGGGATCAGGTCGGATTCGGGAATGGTCTGGCGCATCTGCCGGATCATTTTGTACAAAAAATAGGACTCGAATTCCTGACACGCCATCTTTAATTTCTCGTCGTCCTGGGCGCTCATGGCCTGATTCAACGCGTTCTGAAAGCTCTCCTGGGCTTTCGCGCTTTTGTCCAGCTCCCGCCGGGCCTGGGATTGGACGCCATCCAAGGCGCCGATGCCTGTTATATCCATATGTACCGCTCCTCAACATTTTGTCGCTGCGATTCTTACCTAATTATCCGTTACCGTTTGAGCTGATTGGTGTAGCCCATCAGTTCGTCGGAGGTCTGCACGGCCTTGGTATTGATCTCATACGCCCGCTGGCAGATGATCATATTGACCATTTCATCGGCGAGCTTCACATTGGAAGCCTCCAGGAACCCGCTGTGGATGCCGCCGAAATTCCCCTGACCGGGCTGTCCCACAAAGATCTCTCCGCAAGCCTCGTTATGGATAAAAATATTGTTCCCATAAGAGGTCAGCGCCTGGGGATTGGCGAAGCGAACCAAAGAAATGCCCACTCTGTCCCCCAGCTCAATTTCATCGGTGCTGATCCAGCCTTCCTCGCTGATGGCCAGAGAGGGGATTTCCTCGGGCTCGATCCGGATATGTCTCAGTGTCCTGCCTCCGATGGTCACGCTGGTCGTACCGTTGGCGGAAGCGTTGCCCCTCTCGGACAGAAGCCGGTAGCCATTGGCGTTGACGATGTAGCCGTCCTGGTCAATTTTCATGGCGCTGTCCCGGGTATATCCCACGCTGCCGTCCGGCATCTGAACCGCGTAAAAACCCTCGCCCATAATGCAGATATCCGTAACGTTCCCTGTCTCCTGGGGCGCCCCCTGGGAAAACTCATATACGGTGCCCACAATGCGCACGCCATGCCCCACTTCCTTGGATGTGGGATTGAAAAAACCCTCCGTGCCATAAGCGGGCTGTCTCAGCTGCTGATAAATCAGAGACTGAAAATCCGGGCGGCTTTTGCGGAATCCGGTGGTGTTTACATTGGATAAATTGTTTGAAATGATGTCCATATTGGTTTGCTGTGCCTTCAAACCTGAAGCCGCGATAAAAAGTGACCGCATCATAATAAATACCTTCTTTCAACAGTATTGAATCATACCCGCGATTCGTAGTTTGGCGCAAATACCCGGTGGAGGGGGAGGATGCCATCCTTACGGCTCCGCGTTTTGAATTTCTACGGCTCAATTTGCTGCAAAAGCCAAACTCGCTCCGCTCAGACAGTGGCTTTTGCGGACGCAAATTTCGCCTAGAAATTCTAAAACGCTTCGCCTAATCGGACGGCATCCTCCCCCTCC
>JAISDM010000136.1 GCA_031264885.1 Peptococcaceae bacterium
ATGAGGACAGCGGCGTTACGCCGCCGCCCACGGTTTATGTCACGGGTATTACGGTGACCGGGGGCGCGGCCATCAGCGCGAAGGGCGGAACCTTGCAGCTGACGGCCCATGTCACGCCCGGCAGCGCCACGGATAAAACCGTGGCCTGGAGTGTTGTGAGCGGCGGCGGATACGCGGCGGTGGACGGGGCCGGCCTTGTGACCGCGAAAGCCGACGGTAAGGCGGTCATACGCGCCGCCGCCCGGGACGGCTCCGATGTGTACGGGGAGATCACGGTCACCGTCTCCGGGCAGACGTCGGGCGGCGGGGGTTCCCCGGGCGGAGGCGGAGGCGGCGGTGATGGCGGCGGAAGCGGCGGTTCCCCGGGCGAAGTTCCTCCGAGCGGCGGCGGTTCTTTGGGGGGCGGCGGAGACAGCGGAGGCGGCGGTTCCTTGGGGGGCGGCGCCTCAACGGCGAATGGCGGTGTTTCGGCGGCGGACGTCAGCGCGCAAGATACGAAAAACGAACCTGTATGGCGTAATCCTTTCGTCGATGTACGTGAAAGCGACTGGTTTTACGGAGACGTCGTCTACGCGGCGCGGAAAGGTCTGCTCAACGGTACCTCAGCCGCCGCGTTCAGTCCCGGCGCGCCGATGACCCGCGCCATGCTGGTAACAGTGCTGCACCGCCTTTCCGGAAGCCCAAGCGCGGCGGGATCGTCCGGTATGTTCAGCGATGTCGCGGCAGACGCCTGGTACGCCGGCGCGATGGCCTGGGCGGCGGAGAACGGGCTTGCGGCCGGCATCGGCGGCGGTCTGTTCGCGCCGGACGCGTCCGTTACGCGGCAGGATTTGACCGTGCTGTTTCTGCGGTACGCCCGGTACATTCATAAGGAACTCCCGCCCAAGTATACATATGTGAAATTTGCGGACGACAGTCAAATAGCCGGTTACGCCCGGCTGGCGGTGGAGAACCTTTACGAAGCGGGCGTCGTGGGCGGCAAGCCTGGCAATCTGTTTGATCCCTACGGATCCGCGACGCGGGCCGAGACGGCGGCCATGCTCCACAGGCTGGTCACGATTTTTGAAAGCGGCTCTGTGAATTAATGGTATAATTTGGAACGCGGGAACACACTCATCCCGTCATTCCGGGTCGTATCTTGTCATTCTGGGCTTGTCCCAGAATCCAGGTTCCTTGGCTTATCATTTTTGGATTCCGGGACAAGCCCGGAATGACAGGGGACAGACAAGCCCGGAATGACGGTGGTCTGAAGTGTAACAGTCCATTCAAGCCGATTCGGAATACAGGGGGGGAGGCAATATGAACAGACGCGCGACTGCTTTGTTTGCCGCCGTATACGCGGCGCTTTTGTTGATTTCGCCGGTCTCGTGCGGGGGCGGCGCCGGGCGGGCGGATTCTCCGCCTGCCTCTGCTTCGGAAGCGGCGCCGCCTGTGGCCACCACGGTCACGGCGTCCTCCGAACCGGCCCCGGATCCGGAGACGACGGCGTCCGCGGATCCTGGGATTACGCCCACCGCGGCGCCGGATCGGGCGGTGACGGCGGCTCTGGGGATCACGCCGCCCGCCGGTCTCGCGGAGGAATTGTCCGGCTTATGGGGGGCAATCGACGGCTCGACCGCCGCGATACCGCTGACGACGGCTCTCCACGCTGTCTTTGGCGGCGCCGGGGCGCCGCCGGAGCATTACACGACGCTCCACGCGTATTACAATCTGTATAACGGTTCGGCGGATCTTATCTTTGTCACATATCCCTCCGAAAGCGAGCTGGCTGCCGCGCGGGACTTGGGCATAGAGCTGGATATCATACCCGTCGTCAAGGACGCGCTGGTTTTTCTTGTGAACGCCGGGAACCCGGTGGACGGCGCGACCCTTGAGCAGCTGCGGAACATATACACCGGAAAAATAATGAACTGGAAAACCCTCGGCGGGCCTGACGAAAGCATCACGCCTTATCAGCGCGCTCCCGGATCCGGCAGTCAGACGCTGCTGACCAAATTGGCGATGGGCGGGGCGGAACCCATGCGCCCGTCTACGGAATGGATCATCGGGGCGATGGACATCTTGGTCGAGGTGGTGTCCAGCTACGACAACGGGCGGGACGCCATCGGCTATTCGATGTTTTATTATGTCAACAATATGTACGGCAACAGCCGGTTCAAGCTCTTGAGCGTGGACGGCGTCCAGCCGTCGCGTGACACGATCGCCCGCGGCGAATACCCGCTGGAGGACTATTATTACGCGGTCACGCGCAAGGATACGCCCGCCGGCAGTCCCTCGCGCCGGCTGGTGGACTGGCTGCTCACCGAGGACGGTCAGAGGGTGGCCGCCCGCGCGGGTTATATCCCGCTGCGGCCGCTGGAGAATGTACTCCCAGGCGAAGGGCTGGATCCGGTCTATCTCGGGGAGACGGATCATTCGAGGGGGACCGGAGGCACGGAGTTAAAGCCCGCGGACGCCCTGGATGAATTGGTCGTCCATGGCGTCCGGAAGCCGCTGTCGGACGTATTCTACGACGGGTTCAACTACATCCGGCACATCAACAGTGAGATCATGGATTGGCTGAATTCCCCGATGAGCGCCTATCAGTACAGTGAATCTCCAGATGTTCCTCCCATGACGGAGAATTCCAAGCGTCCCTTTGCCGGCATACCGAGCGGCTACCCCAATTATGAGCTGGCGGATATGGGCAGCAATCACGACCGGTACTTGCGCGTCCATCTGCCCGAGAGCAATCCGTTTTTCAGAGGCGGCATGACCTTCGATATCCGCCTCACATCCGACATAAGCCCCTATGGAGTGGGGGCAGAGGTTGAGGATTTTTCGGCAGAATACCACCGCGACAGGCGCATGCTGCCCAATGTGGATCTGTTCACGCTGACCGTGGAGCTGCCCCAATCGCCTGAGATTGCCGAGGAGATCAACAGGCGGCTGAAAGCGTGGACCGACGGCTTCCCTGGAGACGGCGACGCTGAATTGCTGGACGCGTTTGTGAAGTGGTATACGAATACCTGGGACGCCGACCTCTCCGAATATGCCTACTGGCTGCAGCCCGTCTATGGGCGGTGGGGCGATTACCTGTCCGTGAGCTACCCCTTGATGCTCCATGACGGTCCATGGACGCATCAGCCTGTGCTGCATACCCTATGCTTCGATATGAACACGGGCGAAGCCGTAAACCTCGCCGAACATCTTCCGCAGGCGCTTCCGTACTCGAAGGCGTCGGTATTCGATCCCATCGTCCGTTATGAAGCGGGGACGTCTCCTTCACAAGCCATTTACGCGGACTACGTCCCCGCCGAAGGGTCTGTGATGACATCTGCGTGGATATTGGAAGGCGGGGGGCTTGGCGCGTATGTGACCGAACCGGACGGCCGGAGGCTGCAAATTGACTTCTACGGCTGGGAATAGACGGCTCAGGGGTTATGTATAAGGGAAGCGGCGTTTTTAATGAAAAAATTATACGCGTACCTCAAAAACGAATACTTCCGTGAAAGCCTCGAACTCCGCGTCCAGTCGTTCAATCTCCTGGCTCTGGCGGGCATAGCGGCGGGGGTCGCCGCCGCGCTGAGTTCAATATGGACGAACGCGGGTGCGGGCAATGTCATAAGCAATTTTGCGGCTTCCGCGCTGGCGTTTGTTTTGCTGCGCCTCACCGGGCATGGGAAAAAGCTGAGTTATCGGGTAAGCTGCTGGATGATCGCCGCCGGGGTGTTTATGCTTTTATTCCCATACATGTTCTTCACGGCGGGCGCTTATCGGAGCGGGATGCCTTGCTTCTTCGTGTTCGCCCTTATTTTCACGGCGATTATGTTAGAGGGCAAGGGGGAGCGGAGCGCCGCGCTGTTCCTTGAGTTTTTGATATACGCCGCCTGTTGTTTTATCGCGTATTTTTATCCGGAAACGGTCACGCCTTTTCCGACGGAATTTGATTATGTCCGCGATGTGATTATGGGGATAACCGTGTCAAGCGCTCTGCTCACGGCGGTCGTCCTGCTCCACATCCGTATGTACCGCGTCCGGCAGACGCAGATTGGCGAGCTCAACCGCGAGTTGGAGGCGCGGAACGAAACGCTGACGCGCTATGACCGAATGAAAAGCGATTTTCTCGCCGCCGTCGCCCATGAAATCAAAACGCCGCTGGATGTGATCGTGGCCGGCAGCCGGGACACGGTGGATTTGTTGGACGAGGCGCCCGTCGATACCGCCGAAATCATAAGCAATCAGGAAAAAATCGCGCAGCGGGCCATGCGGATTGACGCGATCATGATGGACTTAATGGATACCGCCGCCATTGAGAACGGGCGGCTTTCGCTTTCCCGCCGGCTGATTCGCCTCTCCGGGTTTTTGGAAGAGGTGTGCGGCGCGGCGTTCAAAAAATCGGACGCGCGCCATAACCGCCTTGTCTGCGATTTTCAGCCGGACCTGCCGCCGCTTTGGGCGGATCCGGCGCGGATCGAGCAGGTGATGGCAAATTTGATCTCCAATGCCGTCCGGCATACCCGGAACGGCGTGATTACGGTAAAACTCGCGCGGACGGGCAAAACCCAGGTTGTGAGTGTCACGGATGACGGCGAGGGCATGGACGCGGCGGTTCGGGAGACCGCCCTGAGACAGTATGTGTCGTCGCACAACCGGGCGGAATACTGGCGGCACGGGATCGGCCTGTATCTCTGCCGCCAGATCGTCACGGCGCACGGCGGGGAGATTTGGATAGAGAGCGAACCGGGGCGCGGCGCGGCCGTGGCGTTTTCGCTTGGGGAGGAAAGCGAACAATAGGGGCTTGCGCATAGAAGCGGTGGGGCGAGGGGGCGAGGGGGCGTTCAAATCAGCCAAACGGGGACGCGCCAGTTTTTCTTATCAATGGGGCGCAGGTCGTTGGCGAGGCATACGACGCTGCCCGGGCCGATTTCCATCTTCAGATGCCTTGTCATACCGTCAAAGCTGCGGTCGTCCGCAACGGGGTCCAGTACGCTGAAATGTTTCGTTGCTTCTGTGGGATTCGCGCTTTTTTTGATTTCAACAGGGAATAAAGTACCGTCTTGCTGGATAATCAGGTCGATTTCTTTCGTGTTGCTGTCGCGGTAGTAGTACAGCGGCGGCCTTTTTCCAATATTCACGAAGCTTTTGTAGATTTCCGACACGGCGTAGGTTTCAAAAAACGCGCCTGCCATTGCGCCGCTTTCCAGGACGGCGGCGTTTTGCCATTTCGTCAGATGGGCCGCGAGACCTGTGTCCAAAAAATACATCCTCGGCGCTTTGACCACGCGTTTCAACGCGTTGTTGTGGTAGGGCTCAATCAGCGTAATGACGCCGGAGGACACCAGCACGGACAGCCATTGTTTGGCGGTGGGAGCGGATATTTCCGCTTCTCTCGCCAGCGCTTCGTAGCTGACGAGGGTCCCCGTCCGCGCCGCCGCGATACATAAGAAACGGTAAAACGCCAATTCATCCGCCACCTGTGTCAGATCCCGCACATCGCGGCTTAGATAGGTCTGCGTATAGGAGGAATAATATCCGTCCAAATCCAGATCCGGCTGTTCATAGACCCGCGGCATACCCCCTGAATGGATGCGCCCGAACACCTCCGGCAGGGTCATACGGGGGGCGGAATCCAGCCGCTTCATCAGTTGGGTTGGGTCGGTCGTGAACGAATCGAACAGCGTTCCGGTAATCTCGCTGTTTGACAGCCCGAACAGATGAACGATGCCCACACGTCCGGCCAGACTCTCCGAGACGTTTTTCATCATGTGAAACATCTGTGAGCCGGTCAGCCAAAAATCTCCGTTTGTCTTGTGTTTGTCAACGTACATCTTGATATAGGGAAGGATTTCGGGGGCATATTGGATTTCGTCCACAATGACGGGCGGGGC
>JAISDM010000153.1 GCA_031264885.1 Peptococcaceae bacterium
GAATTTGGCGTCGTCCCATTTTTCCTTGTATATATTCTTAGCAAACCGATAAATATGCGTACATTCCATCTCAGGATACGCCTGCTCAAAATCCCCGATATAGCCGACGCGCGCCTTAAAATCAATGATGTCGTCCGCGGCCCGCTTGCCGTATAACCATACATCGCCGCCGTCCGTATGAATGACGCCCATAATCGATTTCAGCAGCGTCGTTTTGCCGGCGCCGTTGCTTCCGATGATTCCGCATATTTCACCCTCGCTGACGCTCAGACTGACGTCATTCAGGGTAAAATTCCTGTACCGCTTGACCAAATTCTCGACTTTTAACAGTTCCGCCTTATTGAACGCCAACGCCTTCACCCTCTGAACCGGCACATCGAATCCCGCGAATCCCACGTTCCCCGCGAATCCCGCGAATCCCGCGTCCCCCGCGAATCTCACGTTCCCCGCGAATCCCGCGTCCCGCGAGCCCGCTCATTCCTCGCCTTCGACCCGCAGCACGGTAATGATCTTTTTCGTAATCGGCATTTTTTCAATGACATGCAGCGCGTCCCACAAATTGCCTTCCCTGACCTTGTGGGTGATGACCACCAGCTCCGCCCCGTCCCCGTCGCGGTTGGTCTGCAGCACCATAGCGATGCTGACCTCCTTCTCGCCGAATACCTTGGAGACCTGCGCCAGCACGCCGGGCTTGTCTTCCAGCACCATCCGCAAAAAAAACTTGGTATTGACGTTCGCGATCGTCCGGATGGCTTTCGCGGAACCCCGGCTGCTGGATTTAATCCGGCCGCAGCAATCGGCCAGGATATTTCTGGATATCTCCACCACATCGCCGGCGATGGCGCTGGCAGTGGGCATCCGGCCCGCTCCGCGCCCATAGAACATGGTCTCGTCCACCGCGTCCCCTTTAACAAAAATCGCGTTAAACGTATGATTCACCGAGGCCAGCGGGTGATCCGACGGGATCAGCGCGGGATGAACCCTGGCCTCGATCTGCTGATCCTCCTCACGGCATATCCCCAGCAATTTCACCGCGTAGCCCATTTTTGCCGCGAACTTAATATCCTCAGGCGTGATTTCCTTGATCCCTTCCATATAAACATCTTTCAGAGTCACCTTGCTGTGGAAAGCCAGGGTAGCCATGATCGCCACCTTGCGGGCCGCGTCGATCCCGTCCACATCCGCCGTGGGATCCACCTCCGCGTAGCCCAGCGCCTGAGCGTCCTTCAGCGCGTCGTCAAAACGGACGCCTTCGCTGGCCATGCGGGTCAGGATATAATTGGTGGTGCCGTTCACGATTCCGATGATATGCTGAATATCGCTGGCGATCAGGCTTTGGCGCAGAGGCCCGATGATGGGGATCGCGCCCCCCACGCTGGCCTCAAAGAAGAAGTCCTTACCCGCGGCCTCCGCCGCGTTCAGGATCTCCTGGCCATGCACCGCCAGCAGATCCTTATTGGCGGTCGCCACATTTTTGCCATGCTTCAAAGCATCCAAGATGAAGGTCCGGGCCGGTTCGATCCCGCCGATGACCTCCACCACCACATCAATCTCCGGATCGTCCACGACCTCTTTCCAATCGGACACGATCGCGTCCGCCGGGAACTCAATATCCAGCGGCCGGTCAGGGTATTTCTCCAGCGCTTTTTTGACTTCAATCCGCGCGCCGCATTTCTGCGGCCACACCGCCTCATGCTCCCGCAATACTTTTACCACGCCCTGCCCAACGGTTCCCAGCCCCAATACCGCCACATTGATGGTTCTCATGGATTGCTCCTCCTATTTGTTCAGTCTTTTTGGAACTGATCCTTGCCGACGCCGCAGGTCGGGCAGCTCCAGTCCTCCGGCAGCTGCTCGAAGGGCGTTCCGGGCGGGATTTGCCTGTCGGGATCGCCAACGGCCGGATCGTACCGGTACCCGCAGACACCGCAAACATACACTCCCCCGCCGGAAGCCTGTCCCGCCGTCTGCGCCGCGGGTTTCGCCGGGGCGGGCGCGCCGCCGCTTTTCATCCTGTGATAATCCGCGTAGGTCAAAAGCGCGTCCTGAGTCAAAATTTCTCCCGCCGTCGCTTCGCAAATAAACAAAGTGTGCGTCGAAAGAGGCTGCGTCTGCGTTACTTTGAGCTCCACCCATCCGACGACGGCCGGTTCCGTGATGATGGGCGCGCCCAAAGGACCCAGCTTATAGCTCCCGCCGTCAAATTTGTTCACGTCCCGGCCGCTCTTGAAACCAAACCTTCCGATTAGACCCAGATCCGTCTGCTGCCCCAGAATCGAAACCACCGCGACGCCGCTTTCCGTCAGATATTCATGGGTCAGATTGTTCTTGTTCAGCCCGAGCCCCAAAACCGCCGGCTCGGAAGTCAGCTGAAAAACCGTGTTCGCGATCTGCGCGTTGATTTTGTCCCCTTTTTTGCTGGAAACCACATACAGCCCATAGCTGAATTTTTGAAACACCTTGGAATCCATATAAAACGCCTCCTTTTTTTATGCCGCTCCGTGAGCGCGAGCGTCCCCGGAATCCGATCGGGACCGGGGTCAGGGTACCAGAGACTCCGGCAGGGAACGCATGGCGGCAATGGTCTCCGTGATCAGATCCTCCAGAGACATCCCCAGCATATCCGCGCCCTCCTGGATCACCTCCCGCGAACAGCCCGCGGCAAATTTACGGTCCTTAAATTTTTTCCTGACAGAGGATGTTTCCAAATCGGAAACACTCTTGGACGGGCGCATAATGGCCACCGCCCCGATCAGCCCGGTCAGCTCGTCCACGGCAAAGAGAACTTTCTCCATGATGTGTTCCGGCTGAAACTGTACCTCCGTCATGCCGTAGCCATGACTGGCGCAAGCCCTGATCAAGGCTTCGTCATAGTCCAAATGGCGCATAATCACCTGTATCTGGAGACAGTGCTTCTCCGGATAACGCTCAAAATCCAAATCATGTAACAATCCCGCGAGACCCCAGAACTCGGGATCTTCCCCCTTCTGGCCGGCGAAATATCTCATGACGCCTTCCACAATCTCCCCATGCCTCAGGTGAAACGGATCGGAATTGTATTCCCTGAGCAAAGCCATGGCTTGCTCTCGCGACGGCAGCATCATTCGGCCCCTTTCTCAAGCTTTCCCCGTGCTAAGACTCGTCGAATCCTTAGACTCATTCCCCCAGTGTCACAATTATAACGCAATTCCATCCAATGTTCAATATCCAATCATCCGGCGTCTGCGACTCATAACCATTCGTAAACTGGGAACTACGCATCCGTAGGGGCGGCATCCTGCCGCCCGTCCCTGACAGACGCGAATTTCCCAATTGCGAATCGCGCCGCCGCCCCTACTGCGGATACCGGAACTGATCCGACACATACTGGAATACATCGGCCAGGACAGGGTCAAAATGCGTCCCCCTGTCCCCCAGGATGATCTCCACGGCTTTTTCGTGGGTGAAGGCTTTCTTGTACGGACGCTCGAACACCAGCGCGTCATACACGTCGGCGATGGCCATGAGCCGCCCCTGGAGCGGGATATCCTCGCCGGAGAGCCCGGAGGGGTAGCCGGAGCCGTCCCATTTCTCATGATGCGTGCCCGCGAATACCTTCGCGTACTTGAGAAAATCACTTTCCGAGGTGCTGGTTTCCATTTTCTCAATGATCTTCACGCCAAAAACGGTATGCTTTTTCATCTCCCCGAATTCCTCCGCGGTCAGCTTTCCCGGCTTGTTCAGGATGTTGTCGCTGATGGATATCTTGCCGACGTCATGGAGCTGCGAGGATTGAAGCAGCAAGTCAATGTCCCACGCCTCCATCTGCTCCCTGTGCAGGCCCAAGTCCGCCAGCGCGTTCACAAGGATGGACAGTCCGCGCTGCGTGCGCTCCACATGCCCGCCGGTGATGTCGTCGCGGCTTTCCACCAAATTGGCCACGGTCTGCAGAATCGCGCTCTGCAGCTCCAGCACCTTGCCGGTTTTTTCCTCCACCATCCTCTGCAGGTTTTGATTAAAATCCTGGAGCCTTTGCCTCTGATCCTCCAGAATCCGCGCCTGAACCTCAAGCTCGTGCTTCTGCGCCTCCACCATGAGATGCACCTCGATCCGCTTGCGCAGCAGCGGCGGCTGGAAGGGCTTCGTAATATAGTCGATCGCGCCGAGGGAAAGCCCCTCCAATTCGGATTTCGAATCGTTTTTGCCGGTCAGAAAAACGACGGGGATATCCCGCGTCTTCGGATCCTCCTTGAGAACCCTGATGGCGGCGTAGCCGTCCATCTCCGGCATGTCGATGTCCAGCAGAATCATCGCCGGATGGTTGCGCCTCAGCAAGTCAAACATCTTCGCGGCGGAGGGAACGGTAAACACGTCAAAAACCTCCGCCAGCGCGTTTTTCCCGACTTTTATGTTGACAATGTCGTCGTCCACAATCATGACCACCGGGCGGCTTGCCGGTTTCACATCCGGGACTTGGGTTTTTTCATGAAATCTGATCATTTTTTTCCCTCTCCATCCGCAATAAGACGTCCACCATTCTGACCGCTTCGCCAAAATCGGCCAGCAGCACACAGTCCGCCACCCGTTCCAGCGATACGGCCCCCGCATCTTCCGCGCTCTCCGCGTCCGCCGCCGATATCAGCGCGTTCAGAAGCTCGTCCACGGCGCCGATATTCTCCGCTTCCAAAGCCGCTTTCAGCCGCGTCAGCGCGTCCGTTTTCCTTCGATCCTCATTCTTCCGTCTGTCGTCGTTTTTCCGCCGGTCCCCGCTCCTGCGCTCTCTCCCTTTTCTTCGCTCCCTCGCGGCGTCCAAAGCGGCCTGGATATGGGCCGTCAGCCGCGTCAGCTCCTGATAAAACCGGGGCAGCCGCTCCCGGATAAAGGCGCGGTCGCCGCTTCTGCCGGCGGCTTCCAGCCGGACCGCTTCCTCCGCCAGCTCAGTCGCCCCGATGTTCGCCGAGGCGCTTTTCAGCGCGTGTACCTGGGTCACGAACGCCTCCAGCCCGGCTTCATCCGGCGCTTCCGCCAGAAGGGGAATCCGAACCGCCGCGTCTCTGCAATACAGAGACAGAATCTCCCGGTACCGCTCCGCCAAACCGCCGGCCAGAGCCAGACCCTGCGCGGCATCCACGCCCTCAATCCGCAGGGGATTCTCCGGCGGATCCAGCGGATCCGCCAGCGCCGGCGCCGGCAAACCGCCGCCGCCGTCCTGCTCGAAGACCACCCGTCTCCGTTTCTCCGGCGGGATCCAGCGCGCCATGATCCCGTTCAGCTTGGACACCTCAATGGGTTTGGCCAGATAATCACTGAACCCGTTCTCCATAAACATTTCCTTCATGCCGGACACCGCGTTGGCCGTGAGGGCGATCACAGGAACCTTCCGGAAATACTCCCCCTCCATGGACCGCAAGACCGCCGTCGCCGCCACGCCGTCCATATCCGGCATCATATGATCCATAAAAATAATGTCGTACTCATGCTGCCGCGCGAACTCCAGCGCCTTCTGCCCGCTTCCGCAGCAGTCGATCCGGGCCTCGTAGGGCGCCAGCAGCCCCTCGGCCACCTTAAGATTCGTGGTGATATCGTCCACGATCAAAATCCGCGCCTCCGGGGCGACAAAGCGGATGTGCTCATGCTTCGTTTTGCCGCAGTCGCCGTAGGCGTAAGCGCCGCCGGTATCGGCGCCGGCCGGCCCGCGCAGCACATTGGCGATGGAGATAGAATGCGCCGGCATGGCGACGGCGCGGGTATCGGATTCAGCGGCGGTTTCCCCGTAGTCGGCCAGGAGAACCGGCGTGGATTCCGGCGCCAGCGTCAGCATCGCCTCACGCGCCTCAGCAAACAGGCGGGAAGCCACGAAAACGAAGGGGTATCTCTCACGCTCCAGCGCCTCCCTGAACCCCTCCCACTCCGTGGTCAGCTTGCAGCGGACCCCCAGATTGGCCGCGGACCTGACGATAGAGTCGGCATAGGGCGCGCGGGTTTCATACAGCAGCACATCCTTCGTTTCCGGCGCCTCCACAAGGGCGATGGGCGTGAAGTCCCTCACGGCCTGGGGGATAATCGCCGTAAATACGCTGCCCCTGCCGTACTCGCTGGAGACCAGAATATCGCCGCCCATAATTTGGCAAAGATTGCGGGAAATGGCGAGCCCGAGCCCGGTTCCCTCAATGTTCCGGTTCCTGCCCTGCTCCAGTTGGATAAAATTATCGAACAGTTTCCCTACATCGTCCTCCTTGATGCCGACCCCCGTGTCCGACACCACGAAGCTCAGCTGGATATTCTCCGCTTCGCCCATTTCGCCGGTCACCCCCAGAAAGATACCTCCTTTTTCTGTAAATTTGACGGCGTTCGAGAGCAGGTTCAGCAGAACCTGCCGCACCCGGGCCTCGTCGCCCACCAGCTTACAGGGCAGTGAACTGTCGATATTCACGGTGAACAGCACCGGTTTTTCCGCGACGCGCGTGCGGATGATGTTGATGATGTCGTTCATCAGAGAGGCAAAACCGTACTCCGCCGGAGAAATCTCCAGTTTGCCGGACTCAATCTTGGAGAAATCCAGCACATCGTTGATGATGGACAGGAGATTGGAACTGGCCTGCCGGATGGCGACGGCCTTCTCCCGGGCGCTCTGGGGCAATTCGTCCCGCAGCTGCAGCTCCACCATGCCGAGAATGGCGTTCATGGGCGTACGGATCTCATGGCTGGTATTGGCGAGAAAAAGGCTCTTGGCCTCGGCGCTTTTCTCCGCCTCGATCTTGGCCTCAATGATGGGGGTAATATCGCTGATATCAATGAATTTGCCCCCGTCCCCGCCCTTTATGTCGTCGGTAATCATCTTGATGTAGCGCGTCTCCCCGTCCAAATCAAACTGCCCGATGTGCTCATAATACCCGGTGGTCGTGAGCATGGCGCTGATCATCAGCTTCATGTCCGTTTCGGGAAAAAGGTCGATGAGCGGGCGCCCCACCGCCATCCTGTGATCATCCAGCTTCGCCATGGCGACCATCGGACGGCTGATATACATCACCCGGTTCATATCGTCCACCATCGCCACAAGATTCGGCGTCGTCGCCATCAGCGCGCGGAAGGAAACGACGGCATTCCTGGCGCGGCTGTTTCTTTCCGCGGAAAAATGCAGGAGCATAATAAAGAAAACGCAGGTGTAGACGCTGAGCAGCCACTGGATGACGGTGTCGCCGGCCCCGGCCCCGGCGCCCAGCAGCGGCAGCCTCAGCGCGGCCAGTATCAGAATCGCCCCGTTGGATAAAACCAGGAACCAGAGCAGCTTTCGATAATCGAAATAGATCGCGCCGATGCCGCAGACGACTAGGTAAGCCAGGAAGTAATAGGCTTGTCCCCCTATAAACAGCGTGCCCGCCGTATAAGCGATGAAGATCACCGACGGGATGAGAACGGCCAGCCGGGAGATGGGTTTGACCCAGATCATCAGCGCGGCCATGACGGCCAGGACGGCGCAGGCGAACAGCAGCAGAACCGCGGCGCGGGTATACCATCCCTGACTGATATATTGCGGCATACGGCCCAGAACAAAGGATATCACGCTGAATATGGCCATCCAGTTGGCCGCCCGGAAGTAGTCCGCGCCCGCCACGTCCGCCCGCGCTTTGTTGAAACACCGCGTCACGGGGATGCCGAACAAAGCCAGCGCGGCGCAGACGCCGGCGGAAACGCCCAAGTTGAGCCATCCGCCATTTCCGGCGTATCTGTGAAGATATTCGAGTGTGACGAGGGTCAGGCCGCCCAACAGAAAAACGGCCACGAACCGCACATATCCGCCGGCGCGGTTTTTGTCATTCACGCGGCTCTCCCCTCCTCTCATAGGTCACACCCGCCGGAGCGACGATGCGTACCGCGGCCGGGATGATCTCCAGCGTCAGGCGCGTGTCAAGAAACACCTCTCCATCCAGATTCACTGCCATAGGCGTGTCGGAGTGAATGTCGAACTTCCTGCCGCGCCTGTAGAACATCTTTTTCGGGAATTTCCGGTACTGCCCGCTCAGGTAGGCGGACGCCATCCGCGTGATATCCGCCGCGCCGCCGGCTTTCATGAACAGGGCGTCCAGCAGCCCGTCGCCGGGATCGGCGTGGACGGCGGCGTTTTTGTTCCCACCGCAGCAGGGTCCGTTGGCGATATTGATGGCGGCGTAACCGCCGCTGAAATCCTCGCCGTCGATGGATACGTCATAACGCTGGCGGAGGACCGGTTTTTGGAAAAAACAAGAGACGGAGGCCATCCGGCGGATCAGCGGAGACAGGAAAGGGAACACCGCCTGAGGTTTTTCGAAGATCCGGTTCAGACGGCGGGTTTGCAGAATCACGCTGGATTCCAGACCCACCGCGCAGAAGTTCAGCGCGTAATTTCTCGCGCTGCGCATGACATCCGTAGGCAGACTAGGCGCGTCGGCCAGCAGCGCTATGTCCCGGAAGAGTCCCTGTTTCCCCTCGCCGAAAGCGCGGATAAAGTCGTTCCTCCCGCCATAGGGCATGGACGCGAGCTCCGCGTGTTCCAGTTCCGCGACGCCGTTCAGACAGTCAAACAGAATGCCGTCGCCGCCCGCGGCGTACACCCGGATAAGCGCGTCAGGCTCACAGTGCGCGGCGTATGTCCGGATCACGCCGATGGCGTCCCGGGGGAAACGCGAAATATGGACGGTCAGATCGCGGCCCGCCATTTTTTGTGTGCAATCCTTGACAAAAGCGTCCAGGCCCGCTTTATGAGGAAACGATTTGGGATTGACGACGCAAAGATGCTTTACCCTTTGACTCTCGCTCATTTTTTCCCTTCTTTCGCCGCCGCCCGGCTATTATTCAACGAATCCGCGGAAAGAAGCCGTATGGATTCCGCTAAGCGGATCAGCGCTTCCCTGAAAGAATTCAGCTCACTGCGTATGGTCCCGGCGTCGCCGCGCCTGCCCGCTTCCTCAAGCCGCGCCGCGTCCGCCGACAGCGCCAGCGCCCCGATATTGCCCGCCGCGCTCTTCAGGGCGTGTACCTGGGTCACGAAGGCCCGCATGTCTTCTTCCTCCGGCGCCTCACGCAGCACATCCAGCCGCTCCAAAACATCCTCCCGGAATATCGCCAGCAATGCCCTGTAACTCTGCTCCGACCCGCCCATCGTCCGGATGCCCCGCGCCACGTCTACGCCCTCGATCTCAAAACGGCGCTCCCCGGCCGCCGCCTCTCTCGCGCCGGGATCCGCGCCGGGGCTCTCGCCGGCCTGCACATCGGAATCCGCGCCGGCCTGCCCGCCGGGCTTCACGCCGGCGCGCTTCTCGCGCGGAATCCACATTTCCATGATTTCCCCCAGCTTTTGGATCCGGATGGGCTTAGACAAATAATCGCTGAAGCCCTTCCCCAGGAACATCTCCCTCATTCCGGAAATCGCGTTGGCAGTCAGCGCGATGACCGGCACCCGGGCGAAATAATCGCCGGGGATCGCCCGTATGGCTTCCGTGGCCTCGATCCCGTCCATCCCCGGCATCATGTGATCCATGAAGATGATATCGTAACGCTGCTGCCGCACCATACGGAGCGCCTCCGCGCCGCTGGCGCAGGTATCGGCCCGCAGCCCGTAGAGCGCCAGGAAATCCGCGGCCACCTTCAGATTCGTGGCAATGTCGTCCACCACCAAAACACGGGCGGAAGGCGCCGTAAACGGAACAGACAGAACGCGGCCTTCGTCATAAGCCGAGGCGGAAGATCCGGCGTCCGGAACCGTCTGAGGTATGACCGCGGTAAATACGGAACCCTCCCCATACACACTGGACACCGTAATGTCGCCGCCCATGGCGCGGCACAGACTGCGCGCGATGGTCAGCCCAAGCCCCGCGCCCTCGATGCCCCTGTTTTTATACGCGTCAAATTGGACAAAATCATCAAACAGCTGATCCATATCCTCTTGCCTGATGCCGATGCCCGTGTCGGCGATCTCAAAGAACAGTTGAATCCGCCCGTCTTCCGACGTATGACGGCTGCCGGCCGTAAACACGACGCGGCCTTCTCTCGTGTACTTGATGGCGTTGGACAGCAGATTCATGAGCACCTGCCGGATACGCGTCTCATCCCCAATCATCCTTCGCGGAAGCGCGCCGTCGATATGGGTCATCAAATCCACAGGCTTCTCCGCCAGCCGCACGCGCGCGGCGGCGATTACACCGTCGATCAGCGGCGCGAACAGATATTCCGCGGCGACGATCTCCATCTTTCCGGACTCGATCTTGGAAAAATCCAGGATATCGTTGATGACGCTCAAAAGATTCGCGCCGGCCTGTTTGATGCCCACCGCGTACTCAAGCACATCCGGCGGGAGCTCTTTGCGCAGAATCAGCTCGGACATGCCCGCGATGGTATTCATAGGCGTCCGTATTTCATGGGACATCTTCGCGAGAAAATCGCTTTTGGCCTGAGACGCGGATATGGCGGCCTCGGTTTGTTCTTCCAGCTCCCGGGTGCGGTCGGCCACAGCCGCCTCCAAATGTTTGTTGACGCTTCTGCTCCTGAAATACATGACAAAAAGCAGCACGACGGCGGACAGCGACGCGAGCAGCGTAATGATCAGGAGAGGACGCTGAGCGCGGAACATGGCGCCCCGGTAATCAAATACGCGGTGTTCCCAGCGGGCCGCTATGACGCCGGTGTCTGTCAGAGACATCGCTTTGTCCATGACAGAACACAAAACGGCTTCATTGATATTGAAGCCGAAGGTGGACTCGATGTTCTGCGGAAACAGGATGTTGATCTTGAAATCCGGCATCTCCAGATAATTCGCCGCGTAGAGGAGCATCTTCTTGGAACTCATGACCGCGTCCACCTCTCCGCCGGCCAGGCCCGCGATGGCTTGCAGATTGTCGGCGTATTCCGTTACACGCGGATGATACGGAAACCAGCGCCGGAACATATCCGCGTAGGCGCTGCCCTGTACCAGACCCACCTTCAGAAGCATGAATTCATTCATGGTGGAATCCTTGTAATCCAGACGGGTCAGCAGCGTGTAATTGTCCGATATGTACGAGTTTCGCGGCCAGAGGAACCGGCCCGCCCGCTCCGCGGTTTGGATCACCTCATCGACGAAGGCGATCTCCCCGGCTTCAAGCCTGCGCGTCAGTTCCGCCCAGTTCAGGTTCCGTTCCTCGCCAAAAACGAAGCGGAGCCCCGTGAGGGTCTCGATTTCCTCCAGAATGTCGGGCACGATGCCCTGCCACGCCTGTTCCGTCGCATTGAAAAAACTGATCGGATAATTGTCGAATTCCAGCCCCACCGGGATCGCCTCGCCGGATTGGACGCGCGCGTCTACATACGCCCGCTCCTCGTCCGTGAATGACAAAAGCAGCTTGTTTCTGCAATAGTCCTGGTAGCCTTGCTGGTTCAGCGCCGTCAAACGCGAGATGGCGCCGCTTTCCATCGCCTTTTGCGCGACGGTGATGATGGGCTCAAGCTCCGGATTCCGCGTCGACAGAGAAACCGCCTCGTAGACCAGGGGCAAGAAAGTCTCCGCGGCGACGTCGCCGTATTCGTCAAAGACGGCCTCATAGGAGCTTTCCTCAAAATAAGCGTCCGCCTCGCCTTCCTTCAGCATCCGGTGAATTTCGCCGTAATCCGAAGAAAAAACCACCTCGTAGGTTTTTTTCAGAAAGGGCGCGATCTGTCTGAATGTAGACACGCCCCTGTAAAAAACATAACGGGGCGGACGGGTTTCGCCGGCGTCGGAAGAGCCCCCGGCATCCGCCATACGGAACATTTTGATGTCCCGGTTCGTGAGGAATTCGGTCATGTAGTATTCTTTCATGCGTTCCGGCGTGCGGGTGAGATCGCCGTTGAAATCCACCTCATAAGAGGCGAGCCCGTCCAGCATCTCTTCCCACTGATCCCAGTCATAGAAACGGATCTCAAACGGGACGCCGAATAACCCGCTCAGCCACTCGCACACCAAAGCGGAGAATCCCCCCACACTTCCGTCTTGCCGGAGGAAACACTCCGTACTCCTATACGCGCCGTAGACAAAATGATCCCTCCGCTCAAGGAGCGACTCGACGGCCTCAATCTCTGCTTCCGTAACACCGGGCACATCCCGGTAAGACGCGTATATTCCGTCGTCCCCTTCCAGCCCGCCCGCGGCCCCCGCCCCACATGTGAGACCGGGAATGGCAAAAACCAGCAGCGCAATAATAACGGCGGCCTTAAACGCGCGCCCCCGTACACGCGGCGAACCCTCCGTACTATGAGCGTACCTCACATCCAACCACCCCAAATCACTCACTGAAAAGCTCTGCGGATATGACGCTGGAATGACGAAATACCGTGTTTATTTTTACCAATATTATGACACATCTTTCAAGACATTGCAAGCCCAACCCCTCGACAATATTCGGCGATTTGCCCGTCCATCACCGCCGTTACGTCTTCCCCGGCGTAATAACGCTTCGACCACTCCACCGTCTTGCGCACCGCCGTCTCTATGTCCCAGCGGGGCGCCCATTTCAGCGCGGATCTTATTTTTGAGCTGTCCAGCTTCAAAAAATTCGCCTCATGGAGTTCCCCCGGCCCTTGCGCCTCCCCCTGCCCCCAGCGCGCGCCCTCCCCCCATTCACGGCAAAAAATATCCGCCAGGCGGCCGGTGGTGACGCAATCTGCGTCCGCAGGGCCTATATTATAGCAGCCCGCCAGCGCGGGATCCCGATACTGGCCCATCGCGACGGTCAAATAAGCGAACAGGGGATCCAGCACATGCTGGTAAGGCCGGATCGAATCGGGATGCCTGATTTCTATGACTTGGCCCGCCGCGGCCCCCCGGACACAGTCCGGTATGATCCTGTCTGGGGCGAAATCCCCGCCCCCAATGACGTTGCCCGCCCTGGCGGTGGAGACGGCCGCGCCTTTCTCTTTCAGGAAGGATTGCGCGTAACAGTGCGTCACCAGCTCCGAACAGGACTTGGAATTGGAATAGGGATCGAACCCATCCAGGCTGTCGGTTTCACGGTATCCCCATTCCCATTCCTCATTCCTGTACACCTTGTCCGTCGTCACATTGAGAACCGATTTCACACCCTCCTTCCGCCGCACACACTCAAGAAGGTTCACCGTCCCCATAACATTGATCTCATAAGTC
>JAISDM010000211.1 GCA_031264885.1 Peptococcaceae bacterium
ATGACGAGATGGGGCGCAGGAATGACGAGATATAATAATTTTCGGGCGAACCCGGGCGGCAGAATGCCGCCCCTACAGACGCGTCGTTCATGATGCCGTAGGGGCGGCATTCTGCCGCCCGCCGGGCAAAACGCCTCCGAAAAATTTCCAACGTATAACATTCAGACGCGTTATATTCCCCTCTCAGGAGGGGAATTTTTTTAAACTATGAATCGCAGATGAGATCATAACAAATTTATTTGACCGTCTCGAATTGTGGTATAATGAAGTTGCTGCCGACCCTTCGGCGTGAAGGGAGGTGCTAAAGAGTGAATGATGTCGTATCCCTACTTATCTCGATTATTGCAGGTGTTGCTGTACATATCATCTGCAAGTGGCTGGATCGGGATAAGAACTAAGGCAGCAGACAGCCAAATTGAAAACCCACGGGCTCACCCCCGTGGGTTTTCGTTTTGGTGCTAAACGTGAATGATTTCGTTTCATTCATATTATAAACGAACCCGGCCGCGGATGTCAATATTTATTTTGCGTCCAGGTTTTTTTGCAACTGATCCAGTTCCGCGTGGAGTTCTTTGGGGATCGTGTCGCCGATGGAGGCGTAGAATTCTTTGATGCCCGCGGCTTCTTGCTTCCAGACGTCTTTATCGACGGTCAGCAGTTCTTTGACCGTCGCTTCTGTGACGCCCTCCAGTCCTTCGGTATTGATGTCTTTGGGATCGGGCACGTAGCCGATGGGCGTCCGGACGGCGTCCGCTTTGTCTTCGCAGCGGTCGAGGATCCACAGAAGCACCCGCATGTTGTCGCCGAATCCCGGCCAGATAAAATCGCCCGCTTCATCCGTTCTGAACCAGTTGACGTTGAATATCTTGGGCAGTTTTTTTATTTTTTTGCCCATTTCAAGCCAATGCCCGAAATATTCGCCCATATTGTAGCCGCAGAAGGGCAGCATCGCCATGGGGTCGCGCCGAACCACGCCTACGGCGCCGGCGGCGGCGGCGGTGGTCTCGGAGGCCATGATGGAGCCTACGAATACGCCGTGCTGCCAGTCGGTGGACTGATACACCAGGGGAGCGGTTTTGGCGCGCCTGCCGCCGAATACCAGGGCGGAGATGGGGACGCCGTTGGGATTGTTGAATTCCGGTGAGATGCAGGGGCAGTTAATGGCTTTGGAGGTAAACCGGGAATTGGGATGGGCGCCTTTTTCCCCGCTGTCGGGATCCCATTTTTCCCCTTTCCAGTTGAGGGCGTTTTTGGGGGGGTTCTTGTCGAGACCTTCCCACCAAACGGTATTGTCGTCCAGATTGTGTACCACATTGGTAAAAATGGTGTCGCGCTTGGTGGCGGCCAGGGCGTTGGGATTGGATTTTTCGTTGGTTCCGGGGGCGACTCCGAAGAAGCCGTTTTCCGGATTGACTGCCCACAGCCGTCCGTCGGGGCCGATCCGCAGCCAGGCGATGTCGTCGCCTACGCACCAAACTTTATAGCCTTTTTTCCGATAAATCTCGGGGGGGATGAGCATGGCGAGATTGGTTTTGCCGCAGGCGGAGGGGAAGGCGGCGGCGATGTACTTGATCTCTCCCTGGGGATTTTCGATGCCCAGAATGAGCATATGTTCCGCCATCCAGCCTTCGTTCCTGCCCAGGAATGAGGCGATGCGCAGCGCGAAGCATTTCTTGCCCAGCAGGACGTTGCCGCCGTATCCGGAATTGATGGACCAGATGGTGTTGTCCTCTGGAAAATGGCAGATGTAGCGGTTTTCTTCGTCAATGTCCGCTTTGGAATGGAGTCCTTTGACGAAGTCGGATTGGTCCCCCAGGGAGTCGATGACGGTTTTGCCTATGCGGGTCATGATGTTCATATTGAGTACCACATAGATGGAGTCTGTGAGTTCGATGCCGATCTTGGCGAATTCGGAGCCGACGATGCCCATGGAATAGGGGATGACATACATGGTCCGGCCTTTCATCGAGCCTTTGTAGAGTTTCCTGAGTTTTTCGTAACACTCCGCGGGGTCCATCCAGTTGTTGGTGGGGCCGGCGTCTTCTTTTTTCCTGGTGCATATGAATGTGCGGTGTTCGACTCGGGCCACGTCGTTGACGGCGGTTCTGTGGATGTAACAGTTGGGGAGCTTCTCCCCGTTCAGTTTCTGCAGCTCGCCGGCCGCGAGGGACTGTTGGGTGAGGGCTTCGATCTGCGCTTCGCTGCCGTCGATCCAGACCACGCTGTCGGGGGTCGTGAGGGCTTTCATTTCCTCAATCCACGTGTTGACAAATTTGTTTGACGTCATATAATCTCCTTTGCGTTTTTTTTGATTTTATAATATTGTATGTGACTGCCGTATTCATTTTCCTCAGTTTAAGCGAAAATGATGCTCTTTGTCAACTGCGTGTTTGAGCGAGCCGCAATCGGCAAAAAAAATGTTTTTTCACGGACCCGCTAAAATCTCAAATGGCTGACGAATACATATAACACGACAGAATTGTTTAAATATTCGGGAGTCGGCCGAAACAAAGGACAAGCATACGCACGCAAGCAAAACAGGGGGGAAAGCCTATGCGCAAACAAATAGCGAAGCATTACAATCTCAGGCGCAGCCGCGAGATCATAGCGGCGTTCACGCTCTTGGCGTTTATTGTTTTGGTTTTGCCTGGCAGGCCGCCCATGTCCGCCGTTGGCGACGTCACCTTGAGAGAGATGTACGCCGGCTTCCCGAACGGCGCCGCTATGCCGGACGGCAGCGCGCTGCTTTATTATGGCACACAGAATTTGGACGCTATGTATGACAGCGCGGTAAGAAACGGAAGATTCATCAGTCTGGCTTATATCAGAGACAATCTCCCATTCCAGACCGACAAGGCAAAAGACGCGTTCATGTCTCAATATATGGATGAATCAGGAAGCTGGGAACTTTTGGATGTCGTTTATTCCAAGGCTTTATTGCCGGAAGGCTGGCCCGGGAGTCATGACGGCTGGGAGGAGGAGCGGATCCATGCCGCGCAGGCGCGGTCTTCTGTGACCTATGTGGTCAAAAACCCCTCGTCCGGCCGTATCCAGTTTATTGTTCTGAACCGGGGCGTGGACGGTTTTCGGATCCACATTGACCCAAAGGATTCAGGCAAGCAGTTTTACGCTCATAAAATTGAGTTTCGGGAAGCGGTTACAGCGCCAACACCCATCGCTACGGTCACTTCGGTGTCGGAGCCGGCGGCGGATATGCCCGTAAAGCAGGGGTCTCCCGAAACGGCGGCGGATCCGGAGGGGGAGGAATCCCTGGCGGCGTCGGCGGAAAGCCCGTTGAACGCTGTGACGGCGGAGGAATTGCCGGTACTACAGTTGGCGGCGTCAGCCACTTTGCCGGCGGCGGCGCCGGAAGAATTGCCGATAGCGCCGGCGGCGCCGTCGGACGGCTTGCCGGCGTCACAGCCGGAGGAAACGCCGGCGGCGGCAGCCCCGGAAGGCTTGCCGGAAAAGGAGGAAGTTCCGCCGGCCTTGACACCGGAGGAATCCCTGGCGGCATCGGCGGAAACTCCGTTGACCGCGGCGGCGGAGGTTTCGCCGGCGGTCCCGGAAGACTTGCCGGAAACAGACTCAGACGCTTTGCCGGCGGCGGATTCGGAAGTTTTGCCGGCGTCACAGCCGGAGGAATCCCTGCCCGAAGCAACGGAAGTCTCGCCGGCGGCGGCATCCCCCGTCCCGGCGGAAACCCTTCCCGCGGCCGCGCCGTCTCTCCCGGAAGATACGTCCGAACCGGCGCCCGGCCCCCTGGCCGCGGAAACATTCGTGACGGATAAGGACAAACTGCCCGCGGACGATATAGAGACCGCCATAAGCGCAAACACCGTCACGGTGGTGGAGATCTATGAACGGCCAACTATGAAACTCATGAGCGCGCCCAAGTATAACGCCAACACGACACATAATGGCCAGATATTGGAAGACGCGGTGTACCTGCCCGCCAATTTCTATGATTACGAAAGGATGCAAACGGGATCAGGCAGTTATACGGGAACGCCGGACACCTTTAATTACGCCGCGTATGACTATGGCAGTAATATGACCTTTCCCCAGGGCGAACCGAAACAGTTCATTCTCTTTGGCGGAAGATGGGGCACTGGAGCGGGAGGAACTCTCGGCCAAGATATCGGTGATCAAAATCTATCACATAATTATGCTTTCAAGGGCATCGCCGCCCCCGTCATCACAGACGGCGCGTTTCAGCTGAACGGATACAAGACATACAACGGCCAAAGCCTGTTTCCCAGAAACGCGGGCGAAATCCAAAATGATAAGATGCTTTCGGCTTATTTCAATCGCAAATTTCCGTTTGTGATGGAAAACGGCTATTATGTCTTTGACAGCGATAAACAGCACTTCCATGTATACGACGACGTTGATACGCCAGCTTTGTATGGCGCGAAACAAGTTCCTGATACACAGGCAGGTTCGGATACCTACGGCGGTTTCTACCCATTCACAGGAGATGATCCCCAGTCAGATTACGCGAACAAACTTAATTTATTCTTCGGCGTCAGCATGGAAGCGGAATTTATGATGCCGTTAAACCGTCAGGCCGGCGACAAAGACATGATCTTTGAATTCAGCGGCGACGACGATATGTGGGTGTATATCGACGGATATCTCACTTTGGATATCGGCGGCAGCCACGGCCGGGTTCCGGGGTCCATCAATTTCAATACCGGCGATATATTTGTTGAAGGCGTCGGCCAGGGGAATCTGTACACAGGGATTGCCAGCGCCGGCAACGCGTCCATCAGCCGCGACGCTTTCCTGAAACACACGATGAATATCTTCTACATGGAGCGCGGCGGATACAATTCCAACTGCTATATGAAGTTCAATCTGCCTATTCCCGAACCGGACAAAGTCACCGTTTTTAAAAATGGGGAATCCAATGTATCCCCTGAGGCGGATTTTGAATTCGATGTATACAGATATCAGGGCGGCGCCGCTCCAATCGGCATTGAAGTGGCAGAACACTCCGTAGAACGCGTAAAAAAAGGTCAGAGTTTTACCATCGACGTACCCAAGGGAGAGACCGTCTGGGTTCGGATCATTGAGCGGGACGGCGATCCGGAGCAAGGGTCGGACACCTCTACCATCTATATCGGCGACGGGCTGAACGGCGCCGTGGCTGTGGGCAAAGATACAAAGAGCGCAGCCGACTGGCTCAGATTTGAGGGAACCGGGGAAGCCTACGTACTGTTTTGCGTCAATTACGCGGAAACGCCCATTACTCTGGTCAAACACGATTACGAACATCCCGACGGAACCCCGCTGGCAAATGTGAGTTTTAATCTGTACAAATATGAGAATCCCGACTCAAAAACCCTGCTTACATCCAGTCCGCTCAAAACGAATGAGAAAGGCAAGATTTTCATCAACGACTATATATGGAGGAATATCGACCAGTGGACTCCCCTGGAAAGAAACGCGGCCTTTGTCCTTGAGGAGATCCCTTTCGAGAATTACGCGCCCGCGCCGCTCATCTATTTCGAGACCACCGGAGGCGTCAGCCCCAAGGTCAAGCGGGTGTGGCAAACCGGAGACAATCCTGTTGATCCGGGCGGACTCCCGATAGAAATTGAGCAGCTATATACGACGAACGGCGCCGGTGAGCGCGAATACACACCCAATCCGGATTGCCAGGTTTTTGCCAGTGAGGACGGGCGAACCATTCATCTCTATAACAAAAAGCTCCGGGGCCAGATCACTGTGGAAAAATGGGTTGATGCTGACGATATGCCCTTATGGTTCCAGGGGGATCCCATATTCCTGTTCCAGGCGGAGAAACTGGAGAAACTGGGCGAGTCCGATGCCGGTACAGTCGCCGCCACCTATGCCGTTCCGGTGCGGCTTACCCAAGAGAACGACGGAACATTCTCTGGAACCGGGGTGTTCAGCGGTCTTGAAGCCGGTTATCGATATAGAATATCGGAGCTGAACGCGCTGCGTTATGATCAGATGGCGGTCAAAATCGAAACGGACGGCGTTCTTGATGAGGATCATCATGACGGCACCGTCACCGTTCTTTTGGACAAGGATCATTTGGAGGATATCACGGTCACATTTACAAATAAGAATATTTTCAGCTATTATCTGAGCGACAGTGTCGTAACGGTGAACCGGCTTCATATGGCGCCTCACGGCCCGCCGCCCAGCGCGCCGTATACCTATCAAGTGACGGTTAGAGCAGCTTCGGGCGGCGTGCTTTCAACACAGACCGTCGCCTTGAATGATTTGATCACATTGGATGTGGATGGATTGGGCGATATTAACCCTGGAACAGGCGAAGACAACAAAGGCGCCATCGGCACGATGGATGGCAAACCGTTCTATCCTTGGACACCTATTACCGGCGATTGCGTCGTCACGCTTTATCCCAAGGGTTCATAGCGGTAGGCGCGGCG
>JAISDM010000225.1 GCA_031264885.1 Peptococcaceae bacterium
GTATGGCAAACGCCCGATAGTTCGCAAACCACAGTCCGTCGCTTTTCACCGCGTCAATAGGCCATAGTTTCTCCGGACCGTCCGGCAGCAGCCGATAGACATCAGCGTCGCCCCGCGCCAGCATGTCGCTCGCCGTCTTACGCGCGACGCGAAGCATATCCGGCTGCGGATGATCCGCCCGCGCCATGTATGCCGTGTTAAGTTTCGTCAAAAACTCGTCGGCCGCAATCGCTTCCCGATTCTTTTCGCAGACCCGGCGAAGGGTATAAATAAGGGTGTTCAGTTTTGTGACATCCGCCGGATCATAGTGATAAACCCAACTTTGAATCCCATCGCGCTCAATTTTGTCCATTGCCTGCCACGCTTCGAAGGTGATGGTTCGCTTTGCGCCGTCTTTCATCTCTGCGTCGATATGCGTAAAATCGAAGCTGCCGTCCCGCAAACTATCCTGTAATCCCGCGACATCCAGTTCATACAGGCTGCCTACGACGCGGGGACCCTCCCGCTCTGTGACTGTAAAGAAAAACGTTTTGACTTCCTCCGTCGCCTGTAAACCTTGCCAAAGGGTATGGCCGACGACATTGCGATGATAAAGTTCTTCCGCGGGAATAACGCTGATCAGCATCTTGTTCATCAAGACAAAATAGTCCGGCGCCCCGCCGAACAGAGTTTGAAGGCTGCCCTTCGCGTTACGCGTATAATCTCCGCCAACCGCGTGCATTTCCATCAGCAGCGCCGCCAAATCTGTGTTTGAAACCTTGACCAGCGGATCATTCGCGATCGCGGCCGGTTCCGGTTCGGGAAACAGACGATATTTTTCAGGAATATCTTCCGAATCGTGATAAAACCTCCTGAAATGGGATTCGCTCTCGGTGAGATAACCGTACTTCGTGAACACGCCGCGTTCCCTTTTCACCGCGTCGCGCCCGTAAGCAACTTTGTTCACGTGTTTTTCCAACTGTTCGATATATTTAGCAAACGCGCGGTCTTTGACATTATCCGATTGATTCAGCCGCGTGATTGCCTCGCCGTGGGCATTCCCGTCAGTATCCAAGAGAAATTCACCGTACTGTTTCTCACCAAACGCCGGCTGCAGATCAAACCGATCCAGGTTTTCCGTCAGGTTGATCAACTTCGCGACGCTTTGAGCATACCGCCCGGTCTCCAGCACGGCGCCGAATACTTCGCGTTCCTCCGCGCTCAAACCGCTGATCTTTGCCGCGAGATAGTTTAATTCCGTCAACAGACCCCGCCCGCCGGGAGAAACTTCCCTCAGCGCGTTTGCAAGCTCTGGCGACGGCGCTGTGATATCTTTGACGACAATGCCTCGTCCGCTCCAGTCTGTTTCAATTTCCTCAAGCCAGAACCGCAATTCTTCGGTGATTGTGGGCAACGGCAGGGTAAACCCTCCGCTTTCGGGATGGACGGCGTTTTCGACATACACTTGAATCGTCAAATGACTTTCTCCTCAATAAAATACATACTTTAAGTGTGGGCAGACCGGCTTTTCCCGATATATTTCCCGCTCCATCAACGGCAGGATGCCCCAGGCTTTCAGGGTTTCGTACAGGAAAAGCCGTCCCCTTTGAGTCCAATAGGTGTGCATCACAGAGGTGCGTTCACTCACTTGATAGGTACGGGTTTGGGTATAGCCTCTCGCCGCGTACTTCTGATACAGCAGCCAGGTTCCGGCGACGCGGTACTGGATCCCAAGACCGTGGAGCAAACCGTTGAACGCCGCCGCCGTCATGCCGTAATCTTTGGCGATCAGGCTGACGGGTACGGTGCTTTTGCTCTGCAGAATCAGATCGCAGTAAATCACCTTCGGCGCCATTTCTTCGGCAAGCTCCAACAGCGCGCCGTTCATTTTCCGTTCTTCATCCAGTCTGCCGATCAGGGTTTCGGTGAACTCGGCGCTTCCGATCATCTCATCCAGCATGTCCGGCGTGACATAAGCGCCGTGCTTACGAATCGCGGGAAGCACCTCGTCGAACACCCATTTTTCAAACCGTTCGGCGGCGGGAAGTTTGGAGCGGATGATCAGACGGTAGAGATCACCCTCGGGGATAAAATTGGCCTCAACGGTCTTGCCGGGGCTTTGCGGATGCGGTACCTCGCGTTTCGCTAGGTACCGGCAGTGCTTGGAAATCGCGTCATGCGGATTCCTGTAACCGAGCGCCTTCGCGCACTCTGTGGCCGGGAAATACGGTTTGCCGTCGATCATGAGAATGTCCATGGAACCAAACTCGTCATTGTGGAACTGCTGAATTTGATGTTTCATAATATGGAAGCCTCCCTTCATTATTTGAGTTAAGATATCAGGTAACCGTCTTGATCACGGTTTGTGGCGCCTTGCTCACGCTCCAGTCCTATGGCGTAAAGCAATTGGTCGTTGTAATCCTTGCCCGTTTCGGGCGGGTTAATGGACACGGCGATATTCGGATGGCTTTCCGTAAGCGCGGCATAGATTTTCCGCGCCGCCGTCTGTCCCGCGCCGTCATTATCCAGGCAGAGGGAAATCTCACAAATGCATGGGTTTCGCTCCAAAAACGCCATAAGCGCCACATCCGATATGCCGCCCAGCGACAGACGGCTGCCTTCAAACTCTGGAAACAAACAGGCGTGGGAAAGGGCGTCGATCGGGGCTTCGAACAGTGCCAAAGCGGTGCTGTTCCGGTTTTTTGCCGGCAAGGTGAAGCTGAAGCGTTTGTCCGAACCGTCCGCGTCACGGTGGTATCTCTCATAAATCCCACGCATATGGGCAAAACGCGGAATACCGGTTTCATCGCGCCCGACGAACACACAGACAGCCTGACCATGATCGCGGCTTTCGTAAATCGTGCCGCTCTGTACGCAAGGCCCGATGACTTTTAGGGTGAGTCCGCGCCTTTGCAGGTATGCGAGCGCATGTGCGGCAAAACGCGCGGGCGGCGGTAGGATGAACTCCTTTCGCGCCATCGGCAAAGATTTTCCTACCGGCAGGGATGACGCGGCAGGCGCGGCGCGGCAGTCAAGGATGACTTCCACGGCCTCGATAAAGCTCATACCACGTACTTTAACGAGATAGTCCAGCGCCGATTTGCCGCCGAACCCGCCCCGATGCCAATACCATAGTCCGTGAGAGATGACCAGACTGCCGTGTGACGCCGTGCGATGCTCGTTCGGCCCGGAACGCTTGAGTTCGTGTGGCTCGCGGGATTGAAGATAAGTGAGCAAATCCATTTCCTTCGCCAGCGCGACCTGCTCCGCGCTTACGCCCGGCATGACGCCACACCCTTTCGCCTCTCGAATTTTTGATCCATGCGCGTGTTTTGACCCATAGGCAAACCTCCTGTTTTTTGATAAAATGAAAAACGGGCGCGGGCTGTAACGAAAGTCACAACCCGCGCCCTCAGTAAGCATTTTGAATCATAAAACCAAAATCGGCGCGCCGTCATTTGGCAGCGCGCCGATTTTACCAGATTATTACTAATGTTCGTCTTTACCATGTATCCAGTGGCGGTTCGACTTTGTCTCGGAGGGGACACATCGTCGCAAACCCGCATGATTGCCGCATTTTATATTATTTTTTCATACTTTCCTTATGAATATGTCACAAATTACTATTTTGAAATTGAGGCGGAAGATGAGGATTATGTGGACATGGTCACAGGGGAAATTCTGAAAGGTATGCGCAAATATGCTGTTTCTAAGGAGCATCGTCCCAACCCGGTGGTTCAAATGGGATTGTTCATGGACGGCAACGGCATCCCGATTTCCATGTGCATCCATCCGGGCTCTGATAATGAGCAGATATCCGCGGTACCATTGGAGAAAAAAATCTCTAAGATGTTTGAAGGGAAGCCTTTCATCTATTGCGCGGATGCCGGGCTGGGTTCCATTAACATCCGGAAGTTCAATTCCATGGGTGGGCGTGCGTTCATTGTGACTCAGTCCATAAAAAAACTTTCCGAACCCCTTAAAAAGGCCGTGTTTAACGACTATGACTATCGGCTGTTTTCAAACAATACCCACATCACAATCCAGGATATGAAGTCCTTCGATAAGTTAAGCAATGATAACCTGCACCTTTATAACGACCATGCTTATAAAGTGATCGACGCCCCAAACGTTGTGGATTTAGGACTTTACGAAGAGAAACGTCTCAAGAATGGAAAAATAAAGAAAGTGAAGTCAAAAACCCGTTTGGAACAAAAAATCATCATCACATTCTCCAGGAAGGTCATGGAATACCAGAGAACCATCCGCAACAGGCAGATTGAGCGCGCAAGACGGTTGATCCGAAATGCGTCGGTAGAATCTGTTAAGAAAGGCCCGCATGACGTCACCCGGTTTATCAAGCGCACCTCGAAAACCAAGTCCGGCGACGCCGCCGCGGTGGATGTCTATGAGATTGATCAGACAATCATCGCTGAGGAAGAGAAATATGACGGATATTATGCGGTAGCCACGAACCTTGATGATGACGCGAAGGATATTTGGGCGATTCATTCCAACCGGTACAAGATTGAAGATTGCTTTCGCATCCTTAAGACAAACTTTGAGTCGCGACCGGTCTATCATCGAAACGACAACCGGATCGTCGCCCATTTCATGATCTGCTACACGGCTTTATTAATCTACAGACTGTTGGAGAATAAGCTGGATGAATACGGAACTCATTTCACAACCGATCAAATCATAGATACTTTAAAGAATATGAACATTGTAAACTGTCACGATATGTTTTACGAAGCGTTGTATAGCGGAAGCCAGGTATGTACGGCATTGAACGGAGTCTTTGGCTTGGATTTGGACAGGCAATATTATCTCCCAAAAGATCTGAATAAAAAAATTAAAAATATTTCAAAGTGAGGTTTACATACAACATTTCTTTAAAATGAAGAAAGAGAAGAAAACATTGATATTACACTGTTTCGCTTCTCTTTTTGGTTTTTTACTGTCGAAGATGGGAGTATACCACAGATTCCCCCACTGTCAACCGTCACCGTCATTCCCCGCCACCCCGTCAGTCCACCGACGACGCTACGAACAAATGAAAACCGTGCCGCTCCTCAGCTAAATCGAAGCTTACAATCACCCTCCTGTTATCGGGGAACATCTGCCGTTTACGGTCCACCATATATCTCATGACACTTCTTGATTCGGCGTCCGCCATAAACGGCCTCATGACCCGCCTCATCTTCCACATTTTCCATATTCTCCTGAATATTCCGGGAGTTTCCGCCGCAATCGAGTAATTCCAAAACACGATGGCTATCATGAAAGCCTTTTCACACTCCGATTTATCGTCGGAATTAATCACATTTAATAAAGGTCCGGCGTATTCCTGTAAGATTTCCGACATTTTTTCAAGGGAATCATCTATGATGATATCCTGCTCGACACCGCTCATCTCTTTGACTTTTTGCCTCACCCGGGCCGCGGCAGACTCATTGGCCGCCCTGTCGTCCTCCTCCGTTATCTCCGCCTCCAAGTCCATCTGCGTTAAGTACTGTTTCCTGAGCTTGTTCTTGTATCTAATCCTATCCTTGCGCCCTTTCCTTTTCATCGAAAAACTCCTTGCTGTTCAATTCTCCGTACTCTCTGCCGACATACTTCAGCGTGTCGCCGCTTTAATCGCGCCGCAGTAAGCTGGCCCAATCCCGGCGATTGTAGAGAATACGGAATACATCAACCTCGCTTGCCTCGCTTACGTTCTCATTGATCACATAAAAAACATAATAGTTCTCAGCCGGCATTTTTCGTACGCCCTGTGATTTGTACGGCTCCACATCCACAACCGGATAGCGTTCGGGAAATTGCCTAAGCGTCATGATCTGATCGTAGATGGACAAATAGACGCGCCTGGCTGTCGCCGGCTCCCTCAATATCTCAGTTATATAGCGCAGGATTCCCAGCAAATCCGTCTCCGCCGAACGCTCGATCCATACATCATACGTTTTCAAAGCCGAATTTCTTTCGTATATCGGCAAACACCTCTTCGGCATTACGCCTTCTGCCCGCTTTAATGTCCGCCAGGCCCTCGTCTAACAGCCCATAAAGCTCATATTTGCCGGAAAGCCTTTCATATTCGGCATTGGACAGCACCACCAAATCTCCCGCGCCGTTCTTGGTCAAAAAAACAGGTTCATTGTAGGTATGGCAGAACTCGGATATTTCATTGTATCTGTCCCGCAAGTCGGAATTGGGCCGGATCATTGCCATAGAAATTCCTCCGTTTCACATCGCCGCTTCTTGATTTACGCAAATTTTAACAGAATACTGATACAGAGTCAAGTAGGGGACGGCGTCCTCGACGTCCCGGTCGGCGTCCTTCGACGTCCCGTGATTCTCATTCTCAATATTCTCGTAATGACGGCGCATATCGCCTATTTTCTTTGTCACGGCGTCACCGTATGATGTCAATTTGCAATACGGGACGTCTGATCCCAGACGGCGGGGCGTCGAGGACGCCGCCCCCTACAAGGGATGCGTTTTCGGACGGTCTGAGGCGGCAGAATGCCGCCCCTGAGGCGCCGCGAACGACGCATATGTAGGGGCGGCATTCTGCCGCCCGGACCCGCCAGCCGCGGACTGACCGCGCCCTCGACCCGTCCCCCTCAGGAGCTCCTGCCGGAGCCCCCTCCGGCGCCCTTGCTGATCCATATGAAAGCCGCGCCGCCCACCGCCGCCGCCCCCACCAGCCAGAGGATCGCCGTCTGTATCCCCTTATTGGTGTTGAGCGGCGTCTTCTGCCCCTGCCCGCCGTTCCGGGCGCCCGCCCCCAAGAACTGCGGCAGCCCCCCGGCAAACACCTCTATGCCCTTCTCCGCCTCTTCCCGCGTATTGGTGTGGGTCCCCACCTCCAGAAGCAGCACCCTGGGCCCTATATCCTGATTATAGTTCCCCTTCGCCATATAAATCCCCTTGATCAGCCCCGGTTCATGCTTATCATAATAGCTTTTGATCTGCTTCGCGAATTCCAGGTTGGAAGCCATGGCAGGATTCTGCTTGCCCACCACCAGCCGGATCTTCGTCCCCTTCTCACCGTCCAGCGTCGTCGCGTAAAAACCCGGATCCGGCACCCCGTCCCTGTGTACGTCAAACAATACGTCCGGATTGGACTTCAGCAGCTGCACGGCCGTTCTTCTGGACCGGCTGTAGGCGTTGCCGTCATGGGGATCATGCTTGTTTTGACTGAGAACTGCATCCAGCCCCTTGCTTTTCAGAATCTCGGCAAAACGGGATCCCACCTTCAAAATCCCGCCCCTGCCGGTTTTGCTGGCCGTTCCCTCCGTAGGCACATAAGATTCGTCCGTATGCGTCATATAAATGCCGATTTTAGGCACATAATTCCCCTTGGTCACAGGCGGCTGATCCCAGGCTTCCAGATAAGGCAGCTCAGCCCGGCCGGTTTTTTCACAAACCGCGGCGCGCCCTTCCCAATCCACACTGACCACCCTGTACATATCGTTGTTTTCCAATATAAACTCATCGTCCGCGTACACCATAATGGAGGTTTCGTCCAGCGCGCCCCCCGATTCATCCCGCAGCACAAAGGATTGCCCCGACTCCAATTCCCCCTCGGGATAATACGCCGGATTCGCCTGACCCGATTCGCCTGAAAAATCCAGAAACACCGGGATCTCACTCTGAGGGAAATTCTCCCGGCCCCTGGTTGGAATCAGAAACAGCAAAGCGATCACAACCGCCAGCAGAAATATCAGCCAATACAGATTCCTTTTCCTTAACGGGGAATCATTTTTCCTCAATATGATCGCCCTCCTTCCGCAATTCCCTCAGCAGCTCCGGATCCCTGCCCCCGGATTTGGGCCCTCCTTGCAGCCGCTCCCTGAATTCCCCGATGAGCTCAGCCAGAACCACCGCGAACACCGCGGATAAAACAATGGCGTCCAAGCCTCCGCCCCCGCCGAAATACACATTCCCCGGGGTTCGCGTCGCCATCAGCCAGATCCAGTGAATAATATCCGTGAGCAAAACCCCCAGGACAGCCGCCACAAAAGAGGCCCGCCTGGACCGCCCCAGAATATACGCGACGAAACCCGCCGCCAGCGGATAGATATACAAAGGATCCAGCAAAGCAAAGCGGTCATATAAATCGCCGGTCATAAGTACAGAGCCGGTCAGATAAATAATGCCCGCCGTAAGCAGCGCCGCGGTCACCGCCCGAACCCGCTCCCGAACCGTTCCGGCCTTCACCAGCAAATAAACAGCCAGGCACAGAGGAATCAGCGCGCCGCCCACATTCACCGTCACCTGAATATCCCCCCTCCACAGAGGAATATCCACAAAACTGCCCCCGATGATCAACAGCAGCACCACCGCCGCCTGAACGTTCGTCAGCCGCATCCGATCCAGCACCCGCTGACTCAATCCAAACAAAATCAAAAATAAAACCAGCGCCAAAACAATTTGCCCAATTGAAATATGCGTCATACGATCGTCCTCCTTGTCCTTAGGTTATCCCATACATCAAAAAAAATACAAACGCGGCAAAAAGCCGCCCCCGCGGCGCCGCAAACGACGCATCTGTAGGGGCGGCATCAATACCGCGAACGAACATATGTAATGGCAACATCAATACCGCGAACGAACATATGTAATGGCAACATCACGACCGCGAACAACGCATTTGTAATGGCGGCATCAATACCGCAAGCAACGCATCTGTAAGGGCGGCATTCTGCCGCCCGTCTCCGGCAAACGCGCGTCTCCCAAGCGTGAATCGCGGATGCGGCGGCTTAAATCGTGTAATCCTGCGGAACCTCGTAAGCGAAATCCATAAACTTCAGTATCTCGCTTCGCAGCGCGGTGAAATCGGCGGCGGCGCGGTTGCGCGGGTAGCCTTGCGGAACATCCACGGTTTTCGCGATACGTCCCGGGCGCGGAGACATAATCATGATCCGCCCGCTCAGATAAATCGCCTCGTCAATGTCGTGGGTGACCATAATCATCGTGTTTCCGCGCTCCCGCCACAGCCGGATGATCTCATCCTGCAGATTCATTCTCGTGAAGCTGTCGAGGGCGCCGAGGGGTTCGTCCAGCAGCAGAACGTCCGGCGAAACGGCGAGCGCCCGGATGAGGGCGGCGCGCTGGCGCATCCCTCCCGAAAGCTGGTGCGGATAATTCCCCGCGAACTCCGACAGCCCGGCGAGAGAGAGCCAGCCATCAATCTCCCCTTTGCGTTCCTTGTACTGCTTCGTCGCCTTCAGCGTGAATTCAATGTTCCCGCGGACGGTCAGCCACGCGAACAGCGTATGCTCCTGAAACACCAGCCCGCGCTTCGGGCTTGTGCCGCTGATCCTCTCGCCGTCAAAAAACGCGTCCCCCTTCGTCGGAACCTCAAGCCCGGCGATCACCCGGAGCAGCGTGCTTTTGCCACAGCCGCTGGCGCCCAGCAGCGTGACAAACTCACCGGGCGCTATATCCGCGCTGACGTTATTGAGCACGAGCATCGTGTCGTCCGCGCCCTGACGCGCGAATATCTTCGTGAGCCCCTTGATCTCCACCCGCGCGCTCATACCTTATCCTCCTGCCAGCGCAGCGCCCGTTTTTTTACAAAAGTCAGCAGCAAATTCACCGCCGTAAACGTCAGACAGATGATGACGACCGCCGCGTACATCTTCGCGAACTCCGCCCACCCGCGCTGCCAGTTGATGTACCAGCCCAGACCGCTCTCCACGCCGAGCATCTCCGCCACCATCAGCGCGGT
>JAISDM010000226.1 GCA_031264885.1 Peptococcaceae bacterium
CGCCGCGCAAAATGCTAATATAATGCCCGAAGCCATTGTTTGCAGGGGTATAGCTCAATTGGTAGAGTAGCGGTCTCCAAAACCGTTGGTTGAGGGTTCAAGTCCTTCTGCCCCTGCCAGATTTCACCATCATCCCGATGTAACATAGATCAACCCGGCAATGCCTGACGCCCCCGCGGACTTGAACCCGTGAGGGCGTTTTGCGGAGCAAAACGTCATGAGCCGCTTGCGGCGAATGATCAGCCTGAGCCCAAAGGGCGCAGGCTGGCAAGTCCTTCTGCCCCTGCCAGATTTCGCAAGCCTATGAATACGGCTTTTCTGTATAAGACAGGCAGTCTCCAACGATTTCGGGGACTGCCTGTTTGCTCTATTTCATGTCATTTCATAACCATTTGTTCCCGAGACATGTGCCCTGGTAGAATCACGAATTAAAGTTTTGACCTTCCCTTGCATCGAATCTCCAGGCGCCTTTTGTATGGCGCTGAGTATATCGGCATCCGTTCTGTGATTCAGCCGCAACGCGATAACGGTCGTATTTTGCTTCATCCATGCCGCTCGCTTTGGTGTGACACTCACGACTTGACACCTCCTTTATTATCTGTTATATTTAAACCAAGGGCAAAACCTCCTTTCTTAGGCGGTTGCCCTGAGTTAGTAACGGAACTGGGGTTATTACTGGGAAACCGTCACCGGCCTGGGTGGCGGTTTCCGCTTGTTATGACTATCCGGAATTTAACGAATCCTAAACCTTAAATTTCCGGATCATATTGCCTAAATCGTCGGCCGCGTCCTTGGTGTTATCGCTGTTGCGGTTTACGTCATTGGCGTTGCCGGTGATGTCCGTCACCTTGGCGGCCACCATTTCCGTGGTCATCGCCCCTTCGTTGGCCGCCTTGGCCACTTCGGAAATGGTCGACATAATGGTCTGTATGGACGCCTGCAATTCTTCGGAGATGGCGCTCAGCTCATTGGTCATATCATTCACCGCCAGGGCGTCCTGATCATAGTTATCCGTGGCGTTCAGCATGGCGTCGTAATCCTTGATCACATCCTCCGCCATAAAGTTCAGCAGCGAATTGGAGTCTTCCGCCAGCTTATTCACCGATTTGATCACCACACCGGCGATATTTTGGATCTGAGTGACCGTGTCCTTCGAATTCTCGGCCAAGGTTCGGATTTCTTCGGCCACCACGGCGAAGCCCTTGCCCTGCTCCCCTGCCCTGGCCGCCTCAATGGCCGCGTTCAAAGCCAGCAGATTGGTCTGGCTGGTAATGTTCAAAATCGCGTCCGCCAAGGTGTTGATCTCCTGAACGGCCTTCACATCCTCCAGAGACTGGGTCAGCGCGTCCTTGATCCGGGTAAAAATGGTATGGGTGTTCTCCCTGGACGCCGTGAAATTCTCTTTGAGCTTAACGGCCCGCCCGGAGATATCCCCGGCCATGCCGGCGCCTTCCTGCGCCTTTGTCGCCACCACTTGAATGGCCCTTTCGATTTCCTGGGATGTGGCGTCCATCTCCGCCGCGGAAGCCGCCGTTTCCTCCATGCCTGCGGACAGCTCCTGGGCGGCGGCGGCGGTCTCCTGGAGGCTTTCGTTCAAAGTCCCCAGCGCCACGGCGTTTTCGCCTACCAGATGATTCAGCTGCGCGCTGGATTGATTGATGAGAGTCACCGTACCGCTCAGACTGTCTCGGATCGCCTTAATGAATCTGAGCAAATCCCCGGTTTCGGCCTTTGCCGCCAGCATCTTCTCATCCAACTGAACGGTTAAGTCTCCGCCGGCCAGTTTATCTGAAACCTCGCATACATATTTTATGGGTTTTGTCACCGACCGGGTAATCGAAACAGCCAACAGGACGCTGAGTATGATTCCCGCCGCGATGATGACCATCATCTGTATGACGATGCGATTGATCACCTCGGTCTGCGCGTCGCTGTTCTCCGAGATCACCGTCTGCTGCTGCTCGACAAAATCATTCAGCATGGTCCGCATCTCTGTCGCGACGCCGGCGGCGTTCGCGTACATTGCCGCGATGGCGCCCTCGTGATCGCCCGACTTCTCGATCTCAACGGTTCGCTTGCGTAGCGATATGAATTCTTCCGCAGTCGCCTGTATCTGCGCGATAGCATTCAACAAATCCGCGTTAGACGTATAAGACTCGGCTAACTCGATGCTTTCCGTAATGGTGTCCAGCGTGCTGAACAAAGACGCCTCATACTCATCTTTCCTGTCTCCATAAACGGACATCAGGTAATCCCGGATGTCCACCGAGGATTTCTCGAACGCCTCCAGCGCGCTGCCCATAGCGATGGTCCTGCTCAAGGACGCGTTAAACAGTTCGGTATACTGCGCGTCCATTTGTTTCAGCCTGACCGATCCGATCAGTCCGATCACAACAGATATCGCGCAAACCAGTAAAAATCCAAATGTAATTTTTTTCCCCAATTTAATATTATTCACAAAATTCATGCCATTTCCTCCCAGTGCTGTTTTTTCGGTAAAAACCTCTGTCCCCTATCCTCTTAGGAAAATCCCCTCTTTCAGGTTTATTCCTTCACGGATTGAATCCCCCTTTCGGTCTCCAGAATATCCGTATCAAAACCGCCGTTCCCAAAACCAAGACAGCCACCAGAACGATGATGAGCAGCGGCGCGGAGGATCCGCCTCCCGGCGTGTCCGCGGCCTCCAGCTGCCACAGCGCCGGCTGCGGCGGCGGATTAAAAGCGGGTATGCCGCCGTTTGCCGGGTCACTGATACAGATCCACTCATTTCCGCGTCCGTACCGGGACCCGCCCCTCCAGAAATCGACGAATCCCCATTCCCGCCCCTGCGCGTCCATATAGGCATGGGCAATGTTGAACTCTGTGCCGGCAGTCATTTCAATGACATCCCGCGCCTCCCCGGAACCGGGCCAGGACCACAGGACGATTTCCGCGGCCGCTTCCAGCGTCTCACCGCCGCCGGTATAGGGATAAAACTCATCTTCGTGTTCTTCGGCAAAAGAGATAAAATCATATAAGAGCAGGAGCTGATTCATCGGAACCCAGCCTTTGGGCCATTTGTGATAGGGTTCGTCCGGCAGTTCTATCTCCGTAAGGCCCCAAACATCCCCCTTGTGGCGATAGATGACCACGATGCGGAGAACCTCGCCGTTACTTATGACAGCCGTTTCTCTCGCTGATCCCGGTTCTTCTTTCAGCGTGAGAAACCCGTCCCCGCCATTCACGAGAAAACTCCGGTTCACTGTGGTACATTCCCTGCTGTGTCTGTAAAAAAAATCGTTGTCCGGCACTTCGAGTGTGTCGGCGCGGGCGGCAGCCGGGAGTATAAGTAAAAAGCACGCGGCCGAAAGCAGGAACGCGAAACAGCGTTTTGATTTTGACATAAGCAAACCTCCCAGAATATCGTCGCCCCAGGGGAACGGAACGCGAACCGCATCGGTTCACTTCCCCAGTGCCTATATAAACGACCGGATCAGCGCGCCGATCCCGAATGAAACGACATTCGCCGCGGCGGAAAAAAGATAGGGGCGCCGGAACTCCTGTCCGTACTTTTTGTAATAACGCCCTTCGATGAATACGGCGGACAGTTCAAGCGCCGCTGCCACCGCGGCGCGGTTCAGATCCGTATACAGCAGCGCCATCCAATACATCAGCACCACGGCGGGATTTGTGACGGCATTTACCAGTCCGGTGAGCAGCAGGTCTTTTTTATTCCGCTTGCCTGTGAGCAAAAAAAAGCCTGTCTCAAAAACGAGCGTCAGAATAAGGGAATTCGCCAGCGCGCCCAGAAGCTCACGGTTCACAGGCGCGCCATTCGCGTCCCCATCCGCGTCCCCGTCCAAAAAAGCGCCAGCGACACAGCCGCCGCCGGGGCAAACAGCCAGGACGCGGGCGCGCTCAGGGCGCCGACGCCTGAATGTACAGGGAGAAAGCCCAGAAACAGGCCGAAGGTTAAGAGACCGAAGGAAAACCCCTTGGCTCCCGGAAAAATCTTGGCCATAGCCCAAAACGTAACGGGCGCCGTCATATTCAACAGCAGCACCGATAAGACGCCGGCCGCCGGTACTTGGGGAACGAGCAACAGCGCCGCGGCAAGGCCCAGGGAGACGCCGGACGTTCTCATCAGCCCGAAGCGGTCCGCCGCGAAGCCGCCGGCGGTTTTGCCCAACACCACGGCACAGATCAATACCGCGCCCCAGCAGCCAGTGTTTTTCCACGGGAAGTCCAGATAAATCCCAAACGCGCCGGGGGAGATAAAGACGCCGAGAGCGCCGCTTTTTTCCTCGCTGATATTCAAGACGTCAACCCCCGCGCCCACATGGAACATCCCATTGCCAACGCCGAGGGTCACGGCCGCCGCGACAGGCAAATACCGGAGCCCAAACGCCGCGCCCACAAGGACGCAGCCTATGGCCGCGAATAAAGAGTTCCGATCCCATTGATCCGCGAGAACGCCCAGGGGCATCTGCATGGCAAACGCGCAAAAATTGTAGAGCAACACACAGAGATACCAGTCCGGCGTCCCCTCGGCGCCGCGAAACATCAAAAAGGCGCAGGCGAAGTCCACAAGAAAATGAGCGGCGGAATACACGGATACCATACGCCGGCGCCAGCGCTTACGCTCGCGCTCAC
>JAISDM010000285.1 GCA_031264885.1 Peptococcaceae bacterium
TTCCTGGGACTGACAGGGACGATTACACCCAACACCTCAGCCCTCCTGCATAACGCCTTCACCATGGCCATCAGCGCCTCCAGCATGCGTCCCTGCCTGAGAGAAAAATAAGCAAAAAAAACAGCCGTGTTCTACGGCTGTTTTTTTCCCCGGCTTGCAAATCGCCACGCCTTAGTTCATCATACCGGCGGGCGCCCCCTGGGGGAACTGCTCGCTGATCATGCTCTCGGACTGAGTGCGCACCTCCTGAACCTTCTGCGCGGGCGCCGGTTCAATGGCGTACTCTCCCCGCTGGAACATAAGGTTGTACAGTCCCCGCGCGTTCTGGTGAGTTTCGTCCAGGACGCTCATGATGTCCTGATGAAGCTGGTCATGGCTGGCTTCCCTTGCCATGACGTTCAGATTATCCGTGAGAAATTTCTCCATATTCAACGCGTCCGTCAGGAAGTCCCGGTCATTCATCTGAGCGGTTTTTTGTTCGGTGCTTTGCTTCGGATTCTGGATCTTTTGACCTTGCATAGCTATTCCCTCCTTCACATGCCTGTTTGCTGGTTGAGATGCTTCAACAGCGTTTGAAAATGCTTCTCATGGGTTTGACACAGGCGGTTCAATTCATTTTTTACCTGAGGATTCTGCGCTTCCTGGGAAAAATGGTGGAATTTCTTTACCGCGGCCAGTTCCCAGTTCATCGAGTCCTTGAGGTAAGACAAATCCTTGCCGGAAATTACCTTTGGAGGGGTATCCAGTTGCACCCCCGCCATAGGCGTTTTGCCGGCGTTCTGACCCACGGTCGTCTGTTGGTTTTGCATGCTTTCGCCTCCAAATAAATCAAATTCATTCTTAGGATGAACATTTGAGCGCAAAGTATGCAATGTTTTTACTAAATTTTAACTATAGTTAAAATGAATTTCGGTAATTCCCGTCTGATACTGGGTTTCGCCGGGATAAACGCTCATCACGGTCAGCCGGATCCACTGTATCGGATGAACCTGGTCAAACCAAATACCTTGCATGAAATCCTCTTCGTCGTCGATCAGTTCTTCTATGTACTCGCTGCCGTCGGACAATTCAATCCGCAGCATGTGAATGCGGTTATGCGCGTAAAAATCCGAGTATTCATCCACCACACAGGGAGAAATGGCCATATTCCAGATGGGTTGAGTCAGGGGAACCCGCTCCCCCCGGTCGTTATACTCCACGAAGGAAATTTGCAGCCACTCCTGGAGCCCGTCCCCATCCGCCCCTTCGATCCAGGCAGTGGTATAATTCCGGTCCAGCACCAATTCAGGCGAATGCTCCGGCTCGCTGGATGAAGCCTCCACAATGGCCGGGCACAGCATCTCCCACGGCTTCCCTTCCACAGACTTCAGCGAAGGCTTCGGCCTATCCCCGGCCCAATTGATCCAGTCCACCAGGTCGATATCTTCCCCGGTCACTTCCGAAAGCCTGAGAGAATTCCGATTCGACAGATCCATCAAATAGAGCCCATATTCATTTTGGGCCTCATAAACCTCGATTTGATCATCGTCACACAGGCTGTTCACATGCTCATATATGGGACGGAGATACGCTATGTACGCTTCATCCGGCGACAGCGCCGGCCTGAATACCCAGTCCCCCAAAAAAACGATGGATTTGGATTCCAAATCCAGGAGATACCCCTTCTCATTTAGATTATAAAATATCTTCCCGGAGGCGTGCCATTGGCTCAATTGAGCGGAACCCGCGCCAATGGGGATTTGCGCCGTCTCCTCCCCCGTTTCCACATCGATGACGCAAATCTGGAGAATCTCATCTTTTGAGTAAATGCCTTCCTCCGTCACAGGATATTTCAAATAGCTCAAAAACGCGTTGTCAGCGGAAAACAACAGATCATAAATCGAATAATTATCATCCAGCCGAATCGGCAGCAAAAATTCCTCCCCGTCCTGGAGCCGCACAAACACCAAGTCCGAACCGCGGGTTTCCAAATAACCGTCCAGGCCCGGCGTAAACTGGTGCATCTCATAAGGAGCCAAATCCCGCTCCCGGTAATCGTACTCAAACAGCCGCCGGTTGGACTCCAGATCCACGATCTCCTCCCGCACCCGGTTTGAGCCGTTCTCCACCGTAATAATCAAGGCGCGCCGGCCATCCGGAGAAATCCGGTCCAGATAATAATTAATACGTTCCAGGGAAGGCGCGTAAAAACTCTTAAGCAAGCGATAGCTTCTGGCCTGCCCCAGCAGCGCTTCGATATCCATTTTCTCAGACTGCCCGGGCACATGCAAGAAATCGAAAGAGGTGTATTCCTGAAACTCCTGGCTGTAAAAGATCTCCTCACCGTGGAGCATTTGGAGCCCCGTCTCTTTTTTCACAAAACCCTGGTAATCCTTCAGGTTCATCTCCTGAAACACCGCGGCGCCGCTCACATTCAAAAAATCGTCATCCTGCACATTCGCGTGGCGGCATCCCGCCATAAACAAAAACCATATGAAATACCATCCCACGCTTCTCTTCTTCATGAACGCCGCTTCTCCCATATGTTTTATTTTAGGTTAATATCGCCCATTTTCCACGCCTTAAAGAAATAATCCAACCCGGACCACAGCGTAAAAAACAGCGCCGCGTACATCCAATAGTCATTGTAAGCCCATTGCGCCAGGGTCCACGCCACCGCCACAGTCTGAGATATGGTCTTGATCTTGCCCAGCATGCCCGCCGCCATAATGGAACCCTTCGTCGCCGCCAGACCGCGCAGCCCCGTCACAAAAAACTCCCGCCCGATGATCACAATCACCACCCACGCGTGAAGATCCCCCGTTTGGACCAAGGCGATCAAAGCAGAAGAAATCAATAATTTATCCGCGAGAGGATCCATCAATTTCCCAAAATTGGTGATCTCCTGACGCCTTCTGGCCAAATAACCGTCCAGCCAATCGGTTCCCGCCGCCAACAAAAAAAACAAAACCGACAGCCACCGGGCGTTTGGCATATCCGAAAACAAAACCGCCAAGAAAGCGGGAATCAGCACAATCCGCGCCATTGTGAGCCCATTGGAAAAATTCATCTGATCAGCTCTCCAATCAAAGCAAAATCCTGGGTGTGAGTAATGTGAATTTGTTGAATTTCTCCCGGCTGATGCCGCCCGTTTGAAGTGAAATAAACCAAACCGTCAATATCAGGCGCGTCGCCTCTGGTTCTGCCCTCCCAAAGATCGCTGTGTTCCCCTTCGGCCCGCCGGTCTACCATGACTTCCACATTCCGTCCGATCAAAGCGCCCTGTTTCTTCTTTAAAATTCGGCTTTGAAGCGATTCCGCCCGGAACAGGCGGTCTTCCTTGATTTCATCGTCCACCGGATCCGGCATCGCGGCCGCCGGCGTACCCGGCTGGGGAGAAAAAACAAAGAAACCGGCCCGATCCAACCGCGTTTCCGCCAAAAAGTCCAACAGCTCCTGAAACCGCGCTTCCGTCTCACCGGGGAAACCCACGATGAAAGTAGATCTGAGAATGATACCCGGAACCGCCTCCCGCGCCCGGTCAATCAACCGGTAAATCTCCCCGGAACCCACAGGCCGCCCCATTCTCCTCAGAATCGGATCGGAAATATGCTGAAAGGGAAGATCCAAATAAGCACAGAGCTTTTGGCTCCGGGCCATCCAATCCAGCAAACCGCCGCCGAGGCCCTCCGGATAACAATAAAGCAGCCGAATCCACTCCAGCCCCCGAATCTTCTCCAGTTCCTCAAGCAGCCTGCGCAGCGCCTGTTCTTCCCCAAGATCCTTTCCATAAACAGAGGTATCCTGGGCCACCAGAATCATTTCCCGGCATCCTCCGGAGACCAGCGCCTCGGCCTCCCTGAGTATGGAATCCATGGGGCGGCTCCGATAACGGCCGCGCATGGTCGGAATAACACAGTATGTGCAAATGTGATCGCAACCCTCGGCGATTTTAACGTACTCAACGTGTCCGCTTTTTTGACCGGATACCACCCAACGGTCTTCAAACAGATAGGCTTCCGGCGGACCCGCGCGCAGCCTGTCCGGCAATCCGCCCGGCTCACCCGAGCCGCCCGGCGGACAATCCCGCCGCCCGCAGACACCCGCGCCCGGCCCATCCGGCCCGCCTGTCTCCGCCGCCCCGGTCAGAAGCGCGGACAATTCAGGCAGGTTCCCGGTTCCCAGAAACAAATCCACCTCCGGAAGCTCCGCGGCAAGCTCCGCTCCGTATTTTTGAACCAAACAGCCGGTAACGACCAGACGCCGTCCGTCTCTGTCTCTCTTATGCCCGGCCAGCTCCAATATGGCGCGGATCGATTCCTCTTTTGCCGAGTCCACAAACCCGCATGTGTTGACCACCAAAACATCCGCTTCATCCGCGTTCTCCGAAAAAACAAAACCCGCGTCCCCGAGCATACCCTTGATCTGCCTTGAATCCGCGATGTTTTTGGGACAGCCCAATGTCACTAATTTGATCGTTTTAGCCATGGGCTAACGTCTTACCTCTTCTTTCAGTTCTCCGTCTTCCAGGACATAGGTTTTGCGGGCGACGGCGCCCCTTTCCCCCAGAACGCCGTAATCCTCGCCGTTCAGGGTGAGTTCCGCCACGCTGGGATTGCCCGCCACCAGCTCCAACCGGGTCATGCCGCTTAGAGCGACCGTTTCCCCGTTTCTCATGGTTTTCTCATACAAAACCGCCCCGTCGCCCTTGATCTGAACCCAGCATTCGCCCTCCCCGACCGTCAATTCCATCTCAATGCTTGTTCGTTTGGGCGGAGTGGTCAGATCCGCCGAGGCCACCGGCGCGCTGGTCGGTTCGGTCAATGCCCCCGCGGGATCCATCGTTGGAGCAGTCGGCAAATTCTCCCGGTCCTGGTTCGGCGCCACCTGCCAGTAATACCAAAACTGGACCAGCACCAGGAAACAAATGGCCAGCGCGCTCATCAGCACGATCGCTCTTCTCTTTGGCTTCACGTTCAGTTCAATATTGCGTCTGGGCTTTAACGGTACGGAAGGGAATGTGGGCGCGGGAATCACGTCCACCTCGAAACGGTCCAAAATCGCCTGCTCGTTTAAGCCCAGGTAATTGCTGTATGTCTTCAAAAAACCCTTGATATATACCCTGCCCGGAAGCTTTGTCCATTCCTCGTTTTCCAAATTAAGGATGTATCGTTTGCTGATCTTGGTATCCGTCTCTATCTGCTCCAGGCTAACCCCCCGCTCAAGTCTCGTATGGCGGAGTATTGCACCGATATTGTCGTCCATCCTAACACCTTCTTTAGCCCATCATCATAAAGCCACGCCGCCAAACCTTTTTTCGTACTCTTCCCATGTCATGCGAATGGCTCTGGCCTTGCTCCCTTCATAGCCTCCGACAATTCCTTTTTTCTCCAATTGATCAATGATCCGGCCCGCCCGCGTATACCCGATGTGAAGCCGCCGCTGCAGCAAAGAGATGGACGCCTGTCCGCTCTCGATAAAAATCTTTGCCGCTTCCTTCAGCAGCTCGTCGTCCTCCTCGCCGGCCTGACCGTCGTCGGAGCCGGAGACCTCAAACTCTTCCTTCATATATTCAGGCTTCGCGGTCATATCCCTCAAATACTGGGTCAGCGCCTCAATCTCCTCATCCGAAACAAACACGCCCTGAACCCGGACAGGCTTGGGCTTACCCGCGGGATAAAACAGCATGTCTCCCTTCCCCAGCAGGCGCTCGGCCCCGCCCATGTCCAAAATGGTCCGGGAGTCCGTCTGGGACGAAACCGCGAAGGCGATCCGGGACGGGATATTGGCCTTGATAATCCCGGTAATCACATCCACCGACGGCCTTTGGGTGGCTACCACCAAGTGCATCCCGGCCGCCCTCGCCATTTGAGCCAGACGGCAGATGGCGTCCTCCACGTCCGCGGGCGCCACCATCATCAAATCCGCCAGCTCATCAATCAGAATCACGATGCAAGGCAGCGGCTGCCGCTCTTTATCTTCCGTCTCCCGCAAAAGCAAGGATTGATTATAACGAATCATATCTTTTACGCCGGCGGCGGCAAACAGCTCATACCGCCGTTCCATCTCATGAACCGCCCAGCGCAGCGCGGAAGCCGCCTTCTTAGCGTCGGTCACCACCGGCGATACCAAATGAGGCAGCCCGTTATAATTAGAAAGTTCCACCATCTTCGGATCGACCATCAGCATCTTGACCTCGGTGGGATGGGTATTGAACAGGATGCTGGCAATCAGCGCGTTCATACACACACTCTTGCCGGAACCCGTGGATCCGGCGATCAGCAAATGAGGCATCTTGGCCAAATCCGCCACCACAGGGGTCCCCGCGATGTCTTTCCCGACAGCGACGGTCAGCTTAGACTCCGATTCCAAAAATACGGAGGACTGCAATACCTCTCTCAAACCCACCGGAACGGTCTCCCGGTTTGGCACCTCTATTCCTACAGCCGCCTTTCCCGGTATGGGCGCCTCAATCCGGATCTGCGGCGCCGCCAGAGCCAAGGCCAGGTCGTCCGCCAGATTAACGATGCGGCTGACCTTCACCCCCGCCGGCGGCTGAAGCTCATACCGGGTGATGCTGGGGCCCCGGTTCACCTGAGTGACCGCCGCTTTAACCCCGAAGCTCGCCAGCGTCTCTTCCAGCAGCTTGATGTTATCCGTGATATCTTTATTCAGCCGCTGGCTTTGAACCTTGGACATTTGTTTCAACAAATCCAAAGGAGGCAAAGGATACCGGTCGCTCACGCCGGCCGCTTCCTCCAGCCCGTCCCCGTCTTCGTCGTGATGATCAATCACCAGCACCGGATGTTCCGGGTTCTCCCGTCCGGAAGACCCGGAAGACCCGGAGGACTCGGAAGACTCAGAGGACTCAGAGGACTCGGAGGGTTTGGCCGTCCATTCCTTTTCGTTTGTAAGAACCTCTTCTTTTTCTTTTCTCCGGTTTTTCTCAAAATCCTTTTTTAACTCCAGATTTTCATCCGGAATCTGCCGCGGCTTTGTGATAGGCAGATTCAGCGTTTCCATCAGCTCCCGCCCCGGCTTCATCCGACCGCCGCGCTGCCGGCGTTCCTGTCCGCCGCTCACAGGACCGTCCGCGGGATTCTGCGGTTTCAGTTTCCGCCGCCGGGCGCGGCCCAGAATATCCTTGAAGGTTTGATTCGAAATCACCAGCACCGACGCCAGAAGAACGGCGAAAAAAAGGATCCCCGCCCCCACTTCGGTCATGAGCCAGACGACAGCGCCGCAGAACAAAGCGCCGGTCAAGCCGCCGCCTTGCCCGTTCCAGCCTTCCAGCCAGCCGGTTTCAGCAGGAATAAACAAATGAAGCAAGGCGCATACCGACACAGTCAGCGTGCCTATGGCCACCCCGGCGGGCAGAGAAATCGAGAACGCCCCCAATATACGGCATATCCCCAAAAAAATCATAGTCAGGGGCACGAGCCAGCGCCCGATCCCGAACAGACCCGTCAGCAGCCTGCTGACAGCCCAGCCCAGAAGCCCCAGGGCATGCACGTCTCCCGGCTCACCCGCGGGCGCGTTCCAAAGGCATACAGCCGCGAACAAACCGCCCGCGATGATGGCGATGCCTATGATGTCCTGCTTGATTTCCTGCTTCAATCCGTATTTTATTTCCTTTTTTTTACGGCTGGCCAAACGTATCCCCCGCTTACATTTCCATAATAATCGGCATAATCATAGGCCGGCGCCTGGTTTTTTCATACAAAAACCTTCCCAAAGCGTCACGAACCTGCGATTTGATCCCGGGCCAGTCCGTGATCCTTTTTTCGGCGCATTTATCCAGAACCGACCGCACCCGGTCCCGGGTCACCTCCATCAACTCGTCGGATTCCCTCACATATACAAATCCCCTCGATATGATCTCCGGTCCTGATACCAGCAGCGGCCCCTCCCTGCGCATCGCCATAACAACCACGACGATCCCGTCCTGAGAGAGCTGCTTGCGGTCGCGCAAAACGATATTCCCCACATCGCCCACGCCCAGCCCGTCGATTAAGACCCGGCCCGAGGGAACCCGTCCGCATACGGTGCCCCGCTCCGAGGTAAATTCCAGAATCTGCCCGTTCTCTCCCACAAAGATATTCTCCATGGGAACGCCCATCTTATAAGCCAGCTGCGCGTGTTTGATCAAATGGCGGTATTCGCCGTGAGCCGGCAGAAAAAACTTGGGTTTTACCAGGTTGAGCATCAGCTTGAGTTCTTCCTGATTGGCGTGGCCGGAGGTATGGATGCCCATAGCCCGGTCATACAGCACCTCCGCCCCCTGGCGGTACAATTGATTGATCGTTTTGGCCACCGTCTTCTCATTCCCCGGAATAGGCGTGGCGGATATGACCACCGTATCCCCCGGCATGATCTCCACCTTTCTGTGGTCGGAGGCGGCCATCCGGGACAGGGCGGACATAGGCTCCCCCTGGCTTCCCGTGGTCAGAATCGTAATCCGGTGCTTGGGATACCGCCCAATCTCGTCTATATCGATCAAGGTGTCCGGCGGTATATTCATATAGCCCAATTCCTGAGCGATGGAAATCACATTGACCATGCTCCGCCCCACAACCGCCACTTTGCGGTCGTATTGAACGGACGCGTCCACCACCTGCTGAATCCGATGCACATTAGAGGCGAACGTCGCCAGAATGATGCGGTCCCGGCAATTCCCAAACACCGTCCGCAAGGCGTACCCCACCTCCGTTTCCGAAGGCGTAAAGCCCTGGCGCTCCACATTGGTGCTGTCCGACAGCATGACCAGTACGCCCTTCTTCCCGATCTCCGCAATCCGGCCAAAATCCATAAACTCCCCGTCCACCGGGGTCTGATCGATCTTAAAATCGCCCGTATGCAAAATAATCCCCACCGGCGTCGTAATCACCATTCCCACAGAATCCGGCACACTGTGCGTGACGCGCAAAAATTCCACACTGAAAGCCGAACCCAGCTTCACCACACTCCTGGGCCGGATCACATTAAGCGAAGCGTCCGAAATGCGATTCTCTTTGAGCTTCTCCTGAAGCAGACCCAAGGTTAACTTAGTCCCGTAAACCGGCGCGTTGATTTCTTTGAGCACATAGGGCAAAGCCCCGATATGATCCTCGTGCCCGTGCGTCAGCACAATGCCCTTGATCATAGACCGGTTCTCCGTCAGGTAGGTGATATCCGGGATAACGATGTCGATCCCCAGCATTTCATCCTCCGGGAACGCCAGCCCCGAATCAATGACCATGATTTCATCCTGATAACGGACGACCGTCATGTTCTTCCCGATCTCCCCAAAACCCCCCAAAGGTATAATCTGCACCGGATATTCATTATTGACCATTCAAATCCTCCTTCGTTTTTTTTTCAATTCGTTTCAAATGACTGATATATTTTTATGTATCAGGGTTGCGCTCCCCGATGATAAGCCCATAAGCCAAACACAAAGGTTCCTAAACACAAATAAACACGGCAAGCTGTCGTCCTGCCGCGTTTCGCCGCTACATCTCAATTTATTATAAAACATCTTCACCCGCTTGTCAAATTCTCATATTCTCTCCGATTCGCAGGTTATACCGCAATATCCCGGTGAAGGAGGAGATATTGCCCGATTAGGCGGAGCGTTTTAGAATTTCTAGGCGAAATTTGCGTCCGCAAAAGCCACTGTTTGAGCGGAGCGAGTTTGGCTTTTGCATAAGGGCAATATCTCCTCCTTCACCGGGGGGTT
>JAISDM010000012.1 GCA_031264885.1 Peptococcaceae bacterium
CCCCGGGCGCCTCAACAAAGCTGGATTTTTTCCTCCGGCAGCCACCGCAGCAGGCACTCGGCCAAGGCGTCGTCGTCAATCGGCTTCGACAGGAAGCCATTGAAGCCGTTTGCCAGAAACATCTCCATGGCGCCGCTTACCGCGTTGGCCGTCAGCGCCACGATCGGCGTCCGCTGAGCGTAGCCGCCCATGGAGCGGATGATCCCCGCGGCCTCTATGCCATCCATTTCCGGCATCATATGATCCATCAAAATCATGTCGTATTGGTTTTCCTCCGCCAGTTGGATGGCCTCCCGGCCGTTCAAGGCGAAGTCAGGTTCGATCCGGTAGATTTCCAGCATATACGCGGTGATCTGCAGGTTGATTTCAATGTCATCCACAAGAAGAATCCGGACGCCGGGCGCCACAAACCGCAGCGCCTCCTTGCGCAGTTCAGGCGGCAGCTGATCCTCCGTTCCGGCTTTAAGCGGCAGCCGCACGGTGAAACAGGAGCCCTTGCCATACTCGCTCTCCACTTCGATCACGCCGCCCATCAAGTCGCATAACTTCTTTGTAATGGCCAGTCCCAGCCCGGTCCCGATCACGCCCTTGTTTCGCGCCATGTCCAATTGCTCAAAAGCGGTAAACAAACGGGCCACATCCTCCTGACGGATGCCGATGCCGGAATCCGTCACGGCAAAGCGGAGCGTTCCGTCCGGTTCCCGGTCCGCCAGAAACCGCACAAAGCCCTCCTTTGTGTATTTAAGCGCGTTGTTGAGGATGTTGGTCAGAATCTGCCGGATCCGCATGTCGTCGCCAAACACCACCTCGGGCAGCGATTCCTCATACCGGCAGGAGAACTCCAGGCCCTTTTGCCGGAACATGGGCTCGAACATGGACTGCTGATGATCCAACAGCCGGCTCAGCCGGAAATAGCCCTCCAGCAATTCCAGCTTGCCGGCCTCGATCTTGGAGAAATCCAGAATATCATTGATCAGGGTCAGCAGCACATGAGAGGAATCCTGAATGCTTTTGAGATATTCATGCTGTTTTTCATCCAGACTGGTGCTTTTCAGCATACTGGACATGCCGATAATGGCGTTCATCGGCGTGCGGATTTCATGAGACACCGTCGCCAGGAAATCCGATTTCGCCGCGTTGGCACGCTCCGCGTCGGCTTTTGCCTGAAGAATATCGGTGGTATCGGAAAAAATCACCATGGCGCCTTCCGCTTCGCCATTGTCCCCCAGCATGGGCGTTACCTGAATGCTGTAGCTGCGAAGGCTTCCGTCTGTGGAAAAATCAATGACATCCGAAAAATTAATCGTTTGCTTCTCTATGTGTATTCGGGAGAATACATCATCCAGCCGGGCCTGAAATTCCGCCGTCGTATAGGGTTCCAGCAATTCGCCGTAACCCTTCCCGCTGATCATGCCGAAAGCGGGTATCCGGCAAAGCTTCAGAAAAGATTCGGTGGCGTAAGCGATGCGGCTGCTGCTGTCAAATATCAGGATCACGTCCGGACAGTTGCCCAGGAGCAGATTCATATACCGCTCCAGCTCCGAACGCTTGGCGTCGATCACCCGGCGCAGGTTTTCCCGTGATTTGGCGGCGATCTGATTCCGTTCGATCTGCTTCATCGCCAACTCCAGAGCGCGGCCCTGCTTCTTGTAATCCCGGCGCAGCGTCTCCAATTCCGTCTTCAATTCTTCTTCCGGCGAATACGTTTTTTTCTCCTGCACGGACACTCTCCTCTAAATTTAGGACTTGCGCGGCAAAACAGGCCGCGCAAGTCCTTTTAAGCGAACCGCGTCTATACGGCAAGGATGACAAAGGTATTGTTGTGATTACGGTTTACGAGGTTCCCCTCTTTCCCGTACACAGGACAGATCTCCCCCCCTGAATAAGCCGCCAGGTAGCGCGTGTCCGAGGTCGTCATCAATTGACGGACTTGCTCCAGTTCCGCGGTCTGATCATATCCCTGCGCAAAAAACCGACCGATGCAGGAATACATCAGTATGGCGCCGTGTTTCCCCGACGCCATCGCTTCTTTCAGGGTACGCCGGGTGGTTTCGATGATCTCGTCCGGATCAAAGGAACCGATGGACAGCGTGGAGCCCACGGGGATATTCCCGCCGCACACCGCGTAGCCCTCCGGCGTCAGGGCAAACATCACCCTGGCGACCGGATCCGTTCCATCGTTAAAATCGACAATAATGGGGAAGGAATTGATCCCGGGAATATTGCCGTCCGCGTCCCGCTCAAGGCCCAGGGAATCCAGATACTCGCTGACCGAGGCGCCGTTCACAGACTCCAGCTGATTGCCCTTGGAGGATGTGACGGCCACCTTATCCGGAAACAGTTTGTCTTCCGATATGGCGCCGATGAAAAAAACCGGTTCCACAGGGCCGTACAGCAGCAGAATCCCCAGACGGTCCCGCCAAGCCTGCCCGTTCAGGACGACCTGGGAATCGTGGTAATCCGCGTTGTGATCCACAGCCAACGGGCCGAAATTCGGCACGTTCCCCGAGATCTCCGACATGCGTTCCACATAATAGTCGCCCCCCATGCTGGTCAACAGGGGAACGAAACTGATCATCACCGCCGGCTTTCCGGGGAGTTTAGCCGCCGCGGCTTCATAGCAGGCCCGCAACGTCGCCTCATTTTCGTCGGAAACCGGTTCCGACGCGCTTACGGCGAATTGGACGTCGTCGCTGGTCAGAACCAGCAGCGCCAGCAAGGTATCCCCCATCTGGCCGGAGGCGCCGCCGGCAATGGTCGTTGTACCAATCACATCAAAAGGCAGTCTGTCACAGATTGCCGCCGCCGCTCCGGAATCAAGAAATTCGGCGTAGCAGGATAAAATTCCGACAGAATGCGCCAGAAGCGCGTTCTCCCCCTCCAGGTCGAGCTGTTGCAGAATGTCCGATACCGCCGCTTCTTCATCGTCGATATCCTGCGTGACAGCCGTCAATGATTTTATCATCAAAAATCCCTCCAATACGCAAAGTCCGGCTTGAGCGAATATTCCCAAAATCCGTTAAAGCGGCGAACCGCCGGTCCGCCGCCACTGTTTTTATTATATGCTGGATACACCGTGACTGTCAAGAAACTCCGAGCCATATCTTGCGATTCGTAACTTGCTGGTTACTGTTCACACCCCGCCGTTCCGGGCTTGTCCCAGAATCCAAAAATGATAAACCAAGGAACCTGGATTCCGGGACAAGCCCAGAGTCGAACACGACCGCGCCCGGTGGGCGAGGGAGGGAGTGTGAGACTGGGCAGGCACGTGATGAAATCAAGCGTCGCAAGACGCGCAGATTGAGCCCGTGTCCTAACCCGGAATGACAAAACAGGGAGCCAGAATGACAAGATGTGATCGTTTCCGGACGGTCCCGGGCGGCAGGATGCCGCCCCTACGGTATAGGTATCCCCCTGTGAACAGCAACTCGCCTGACGCCCCTCCAGGGAGGGGCGTCTTTCAAACCACAATCGCGGGAATTCACATTTGCGCGTTAAACACATTTCTTAAATTGTACACCACATTGCTTTCATTGGCGTTTACGCTGGAGGCTTCATTAATGTTGGAAAGCTGCTGCAATTCGCTTAAATCCGCGTTGTAGCCGATGGTGTGTACGGGGATGTTCAGAGCGTCCATGACCTCGATAATCCGCCCCAGCTCATAGCCTTCGTTTTGCGCCCCGTCGCTCAGCACAAACATCATCAGCTTCGCGTTGGGCAGGACGTCCCGCCGTTCAAGCAGCAGCTTCGCCCCTACGAGCACGGCGTCATAAGTCGCCGTGCCGCCGCCCGCCGAAAGGCTCTTTACCGCGCCGTTAAAATACGCCCTCTGCTGCGGCGTGAACTGGTTGATCGGCAGATTGACGTATACCTCATCCGAATAACTGATCAATCCGACATAATTGGTTTCGGTAATGTATTGTGAAGCGTTCACCAGAGAGGTCTTCAGTTCCTGAATCGGACTGCCTTCCATGCTGCCGGAAACATCCGCCACGAACACCGCCGCCACAGGCCGGCCGGAATCCTTGTTTTCCTTCCAGATCTGCTGGGCGGCAAACAGTTGAAATCCCGCGAGTATCAACGGATCCCCCGGAAAATCATCATGGGCGTTGAAACCGTATCGTACGGCGGCGTTCTGCGCGGCTTCCTCCTTGCAGTAATCGGTAAAAAGTTTCAGCGCGTCACGTTTTTCCCGGGAAATATCGTTCAAAGCGTACACCGGATTGTCATGCCGCACGCCGCAGGGAGTGAACACATAATCCGCCAGGGTCGGCTCGTTGATGTACGCCTGATATTCCATAATCATCGCGTCCAGAACGCCGTTTTTCGCGCTTTCCCGCATCTGGGCTGTGGTATACGCCACAGGCGGAATCTGGAGCTGGAATGATTCCAGCTGTTCTACGGCGTTTGCGCTGAGCGGCTCTCCGGGATCGAAGGTTTGGAGTACGGCAATCAAGATATTGAGCCCGGTGCTGCTCACGTAGGGATTGGTATAGCCCAGCAGAAGATCGCCGGCCATGACCGCTTCCAACACATGGCTCAGGCTCGCGTCCCCGTATTTCTCGGAAAAAGTCTGGTAGGCGCTTTTTTTCATCAAAATCCCGGCCGTGTTCCCGGCGATGCGTTTCTCCACAAGCTCTATCCGAACGCCCGACGCGTCAATCATCTCGCCCCACATCTCGTTGGCGGGGGAAAACGCGTCGGGGATATACCGCTTTGTGACAATATAGTCTGTGGCCAAACCGGAGGCTACGGGCCTGATGGACACAGCCGCCTGCCGCCCGTTTACCTCAAAACCCTCACGGTTGAAGTTCTCCGCGACCTCATTGAGCCATCCGTCCATATTGGGGCCGGCCTTCTCCGTAGACGCAAATATCTCCACAGTAATCGGGGCGTAGCCCTCCACGCTGAACGGGTAATTCCAAATATCGGGAAGCTCCGCGCCGGGATCGCTCAAATCCGTGCCGCTGATGTCCATCACAGGCGGAATGTCCCTGACCGTGACCTTGGTAAGCAGCGCGTCCAGACTCTCCCTCGCCTGTTCCGGACTCAAATTTCCGCCGCTCAATCCGCATCCCGCGAACGCGGACGCTGCGGACGCCAAAATGATCAGTGAAATAAGCAGCCATGTCATGCGTTTGTCCAACATTTCTTTCCTCCTCTGCGATTCGTAGTTTGGCGCAAATGCCCGATGGAGGGGGAGGATGCCGATATCTAAACTACGAATTGAAGTTCCTCCTGTTCCGATGATGGTGTTTAGGACTCATCGCCGCCGTCCATCCCGCGCAAAGAACGCATGACCTCCGTCATAGCCACGAGCCCCAGCGCGCCGTCGTCCGCGCCGGATGTCTTTTCGCCCAGGTAACTCACCGTCTCGGCGAGCAGCGTGTCGCACATGGTCAAAATGCTCTCGTTTTTATCGAGGATCCGGCCGATGTATCTCTGGTGTCCCTCAAAGACCGCCTCCTTGCCAGGCTTGTTCGCCTCATAAGGATCCCATAGAATCGCGCGGTTCAGGACCCTGACCAGATTTTTGCAGACGGTCTGTTCCGCCTCGTCCAATGTGGAGACCACTTCGTTCAAGGAAGCCGCGTCGTTTCTATCGAGAATCTCCTTGAGTTTGGCCTGCTTGCGGTCGATGCTGTCCATCTGCGACAGCCCCAGCGTGAGCGGTTCCTTGAGTCTCGGCCTGACCCCGAGCAGCCGCGTGATCTCACCGCGGATTACCCCGGGGCTCTGCGTTTTATCTAAGGATAATTTCACGGCGTATGCCGCGCTTCGTTCCAATTGCCAGGATTTGCGCCACCCGGTAAAGAGAACCGCGCTGCCCGCGAGGAATACGCAGGCGAGCAATATCCGTCCCCCCAGCAGCAAAGCATCCGCGGTCACGATGCCCATGGAAATGATCAGCCATGTCCGGTCTATTAAACGGAGAATGACGGCGCCCGCGGCGACGCATCCATAAAAAATCCCGGCTTTACGCAGCCACTTTTCCCACATGACCCATCACCTCACTTTTTGGGCATATTTTGATATCGTATCCATCCGTCATAATATTGTGAGTTTCAAAACAAAACCACCTGTTCGCTAAACATTATATCACGATTTTGACGTAAATTGTGAATAAATCATGAACCCTTCCACGAAAATATTCAAACCCCGTTACTGTTCACAGGGGATACCTATACCGTAGGGGCGGCATCCTGCCGCCCGGGATCGTCCAGAAACGATCATATCTTGTCATTCTGGCCCCCTGTTTTGTCATTCCGGGCTTGTCCCGGAATCCAGGTTCCCTCGTTTTGGATTCTGGGACAAGCCCAGAATGACAGGGGTGTGAACAGTAACCAAACCCCGAACAGCAGCCGTTCAGGGGATCATTCTTCGAAGGATACCCAGACTCTGTTTATCATTCATTCACGGGACGGGCGGCAGAATGCCGCCCCTACGGCACCGCGAATGATGTACATGTAGGGGACGGCGTCCCCGACGTCCCGTTCCCCCGTTTGACGTCCCGTGGTTCTCATTCTCAATATTCTCGGAATGACGGCGCATATCGCCTATTTTCTTTGTCACGGCCACCGTATGATGTCAATTTGCAATGCGGGGCGTCGAGATCCGACGACGGGGCGTCGAGGACGCCGCCCCCTACACGGGATGCGTTCCCAGACGGTCTAGGGCGGCAGAATGCCGCCCCTACAGACACGCGTCATTCCCGGTACAGCACATAATCCAGCATCTCCCGCCGGAACCCCGCGGCGGAAAGGGTTTCCGCCGCCATATCCGGATATTTCGACAGCTTGATCCGCCGCAAAGCGGAAAAAACGCGGCCGGCGGCGAATTCCCGGGTAAAGGCGCCCATCGCTTCGCTTAAACTCCCCCAGTCAAAGACGCGCAGCGCCTGCCCCTGCCGCTCCAGCGCCGCCACCGGCAGCCCGCCGCGCAGGGCGACCGCCGTACCGGCCACATTCAGAAACTCGCGGCTTTCATAATGAGGCAGGTACTTACCCCAAGGCTGAGCCGGATCGGAAGCCATGAGCCAGAGGATTTCATCCCGGGGATTCTCCAAAGCGAACACCACACTCTCAAACTCCGACCCGAGTATAAATTGCGCGCCGGACAGCCCCTCAATAAAGTAACCGCGCCGCGCGCGGCCCGTGTATTCCCATAACCGGAGCGTTTCCAGCGCCGCTTGCCACGGAACGCCGCACTCCCGCGCCGTTTCCCGGCAAAGCAAGACCGTCCGGCCGAAGGCGCGCTCGATGCTGTCTTCGATGCCTCTCCCGCGAATCGGACGCAGCAGCTCCCAGCGCCCCGCGTTCATCGCCACTACCCGGGTACCCACACGCTGGCGCGCGGCGGCCTTCGCCGTCTTCTCCCGGTTGAGCCAGTGGCGCACCGGCACAAAACTGTCGGCGCACACCACGCCTTTCTCGGCCAAGCCGATCAGAACGTCCCACACAGGCGCCCCTCCCGGCGGATTGGGTATATTCTGTATGAAACTGGCGCCGCGCCTCATCAGCGCGTCACACACGAACGCCTCCGCTTCAGAGGATTGGCCGCCCAGCGATATTTCCCCATCCCAGTCTATATCCTCTCTCGCGAAGAAGCTCAGCGCCCCGCCTTCTTCCATTCGCCAGCAAAAACCGCCTTCCGCCAGCAACGCGTCCAGCATCGCGGGACGGTAAGCTGGCGCCCGCGCCGGAAGCAGAACGGTTTCCCACGAAGCGACCGGGAAAGCGGCCCCGGCGAGGGCGGCCAGCGCGGCTTTAAGCTGCGCGTCCGGCGCCGCGCTTTTTCGCGTCAGCCTTGCCAGCAAAGCGGCGTAGCGTTCCGGAGGCTGCGTTTTGATCTGCCGCCGCCGTTCCTTCACCGTCTCCCGCTGGGCGCGGGTATACAGACTTTCATGATAATAGATCCCATCCGCTTCCACCACGGATTTTTGCGCGCACAAGGCGGCCAAAACAGAGACTGCCGAATCCTCCGGCCAGAAATAGCGCTCCGCGATCTGCGCGGCGGATTGGAAGCCGCGATAGCGCAGCGCCCGCCGGACGATCCGCTCCCGCGCCGCCTCTTCTCCGGCCTCCAGGGCGGCGGCGTACTCCGCCTCATGTTCGGCGGCGATCCAAAGCCCGGGATCAATGTACAAGACGCGCCTTTCCCGGGCCAGCTTCTCCAGCAACGCGGCAGGGACATCCACCTCTCCGGCAAGCAAATCGCCCTCGGCCATCAGCAGGGAATGCAACTGTTTTTCGTTCTCCGGCAGACGTGTTCGCTCGGATACACGGGCCAGTTGGGCGGGCGCGGGCGCTATCCGCCCTTCCTCCAGGTTCGCGAGCGCTTGAGCGGCGGAAGCCTGTACGCCCGCGGTAACCGGACTGTATTCATACAGAAGCGACGCCTCCGCGGCCCGCCTCAGGGACAGCGACATAGGCGAAGGCGCCTCCAGAAAAACTTCATGGATCCGGATGCCCCCCCTTTGGATTTGGGTCAGCACCCACTCCGTTCCTTCCACATCCCAATAATCCTCCATACACTCCCGGCGCGTTTCGGCGATCAGCGGATGGTTTTCCTGGGAAATAACCGCGTCCAGCATTTCCGCGCCGCGCAGCCGCTGTATCCATAAGGGGTGGCGCCCGGTATTCCGCGCGCCCATCATCAGCGCCCGCGCCGCGTTATAGCGAAAAGCCATGCCGAACAGGGCCGTCGCGGGCAGGAGCGCCTCCAGGGTTTGCCGCGCCCCGGCAGGCGCCAGTCCCCGCAGCAGGTCTCCCGGCGGCTCGCGTCCGTCCCGGGGAAAAAGCAAGAATCCGTCGTCGTCGTCAAACACATCCATATCTACGCCCGCGCGCCGCGCCTCTTCCCGGACCAACAAGGCCAGCGGCGTGTTGACCTGCCGCCCGAAAAGCGTATGTACCATGATCTGCCGGTCTCCGGCCTCATCCCGGAAATGCTCCACAACGATGACGCGGTCGTCCGGCAAGACACCGGTCGCCTTGAATTGCCGCTCCAGAAATCCGCCGGCGCCCTCCGCCGCCGCTTCGTCCAGTCCAAGATCCCGCAAGGCCGCGGGAAGCCCTTGCCGCCTCCGGCTGTCAGCCAGACCGCGCATTAGCTTTCCAAAAGCGATGCCGGTCTGCAAACCGCGTCCCGTCGAATCCCCCTTCCAAAAAGGCGGCGCGGCCCCTTCCGGCGAAGCCTGCGCCACAAGCACCTCATCCTTCCGCACATTTAGAATTCGCCAGGCGAACGCCCCCAGCAGGAATTTGTCGCCCACACGCGCCTCAAAGACGAATTCCTCGTCCAACTCGCCCAGTTTGGTTCCGTCCTCTCCGCGCACCGTAAAAAGCCCCCGGTCCGGGATCGTGCCCCCCGCGGAAACCGCCAGCATCCGGCTGTAAGCGTCTCCCTCCACCCGGCCCGCGATTCGGTCATACAGAAGACGCGGGCGCGCCGGAATGTCGCGCCCATGCTCAAAGTCCCCGGCGAGCATGGCCAGTACGAGTTTTACATCCTTCCGGGAGATATCGCGAAAAGGATAGGCCCGCGGCAGCAATTCCATGACTCCGTCCACCGTATAGGCGCCCACCGCCGCCATCGAAACCAAATGCTGGGCGAGAACATCCAAACACATGTTCGGGATACGCAGCGGCTCAATGCCGCCCGTCCGCGCCACCTCCGCCGTCAAGCCGCAGTACAGCCCCTCGGACTCCATGCGTGGAAAAATGCGCATAACACTGACCCGCCCGGGATTATGCCCCGCGCGGCCCAGCCGCTGCATGGTTCCGGAGATCGTGCGGGGGCAGCCAATCTGCAATACACGGTCGATTTCTCCCACATCGATGCCCAGCTCCATGGACGAAGTCGCGCACAGCAAGCGCAGCCTGCCTTCCCGCAAGGCATGTTCGGCTTCCAGCCGCTGCTCCTTGGAGATACTCCCGTGATGCGTGAGCGCGAAACCCTCCCCCGCGATTTGGTTCACATGGTACGCAAGCTTCTCCACGCTCCGCCGCCCGTCGGCGAAGGCGATCACGCTACGCGCGCCTTCACAGTGTTCATAGACCCGGCGCGCCAAATCCGGCCAGACCGTACCCTCCGTGATTTGCCCGGCGGCCGGCAGCGGACTCACCACCCGCAGTTCGGTCGCTTTATCCGCGGCTGGCGCGGCAATTGTAACCGGCTCCGGGGCCAGGTAATTGGCCGCCAGCTCCAAAGGCCGTATCGTCGCCGAAAGCCCAACGCGCTGAAGCGGCGCGGGACAAAGCCGGTCCAGCCGCGCCAGCGACAGCATCAAATGCGCGCCCCGTTTGCCGCCGGCCAGCGCGTGCAGCTCATCGATGATCACCGCGCGGGCCGTACGCAAAATCCGCTGTCCGGACGGACTGCTGAGCATCAGATATAGAGATTCCGGCGTGGTAATCAGGATATGCGGGGGCTTCTTCGCCATGGCGCGCCGCTCTTTCTGAGGCGTATCCCCGGTCCGCGTGGCGACCCGTATCTCCGAAGCCGCGTCCGGCGCGGCGTCCTCCTCCTCACGAATCCCCTCCAAGGGCCGGTGAAGATTCTCCCGGATATCGCCCGCAAGCGCTTTGAGCGGCGAGACATAAATCAGGTAGAGTTCCGACCGCAGCTCTCCCCTTCGGGCCAGCGCTTTAAACCGGTCGATAAATACCAAAAAAGCCGCGAGCGTCTTGCCCGTACCCGTGGGCGCGGACACCAGCGCGTGTCCCCCCTTCGCGATGGCAGGCCAAGCCGCCTCCTGTACCGCGGTGGGATCGCCAAAGGCGCGCGCGAACCAGCGCGCGGCAGAAGGTGAAAGCAGATCAAGCGGCGACATAACGCGGTTCCCCCTATTTCAAATGAATAAAAACGGGTCAGTCATCACATCATCCACCGGGAAATTAAAGCAATCATGTATGCCGGATACGGCCACATCCCCGGAATAATACCTCATCTCTTTATTGAGATCAAAATTCTCAACGATAATCATCTTGTTTTCGATATCGGCGATCCAGTACTCCGAGACGCCTCCATCCTTATAGAGCTGTCGCTTTTCGCCCAGACAATAATTCCGGGTCGCCGGAGAGAGCACCTCGACGACCAGTTCGGGACATATCCTATACCTGCCGTTTTTATCTACCCGCGTATGGTCACATGAGACAATGATATCCGGCATCACAAAGGAATCGTCTTCCACAAGAACCGCCGTATTCGGCCCGCTTACAACGCATGCTTTCCCCGCTTTTTCCAGCGCGTCCTGCATAAAATAGCTCAGCCTGTTTACGATGGCATCGTGTCCGGCCCTTGCCGGCGACATCGCGATTAACTCGCCCCTGAACAACTCCCACAGTCCGTCATGATAGTATTTTGACCGCGTAAATTCTTTAATCGACATAGGTTCGTCTTCATCAAGCATGGTTCTGGCCATATCACCCACCTCCTTTATCGGGCCAGCGGGAGAAAATATCCCGCGATCCGGTCCAGGTCGTCCGCGCTGTAAAACTCAATCATGATCCGACCGCCTTTCCCGTGTGCCGCCTCAATAATTTCCACCTTTGTCCCGCAGGCGGACCGCAGCTGTCCCTCCAGATCCTTGAGATTGGGATCCAGGGTTTTTTCCGCCTCTTTTTTGATGCTTTTATTGGGTTTTTTCTCCACGGTCAAATCCTTGACCCGTTCCTCCACTTCCCGGACAGACAACCCCTCCACCTTAACGCGGCCCGCCAGAAGCACCGCCTGCTCCGGCGCCAGCGACAGCAACGGCCGCGCGTGGCCGACGGTCATCTCGTCCTTCGCCAGCGCGTCCAGCACTTCCTGGGGCAGGTTCAGCAGACGCATCATATTCGCCACCAAAGAGCGGCTCTTGGACACCTTCTGCGCGATTTGCTCCTGCGTGAGCCCAAATTCCCTGGCAAGCCGCTGATAGGCCAGCGCTTCTTCCACCGGGTTCAAATCCTCCCTTTGAAGATTCTCAATCAGCGCGACTTCCATCATCTGCCCGTCGGTGAAGTCCCTGACAATGGCCGGGACGCGCTCATATCCCAGCCGCCGGCACGCCCGCACCCTGCGTTCCCCTGCCACCAATTCGTAGGCGCCGCCTTCTTTAGCGCGGACCACCACGGGCTGCACGACCCCGTGTTCACGGATGGATTCCATCAGTTCCGTCAGCTTATTCTCATCGAATTCCCTCCTGGGCTGGTACGCGTTGGAGGATATCTGATCGATTCTGATTTCGGCGGGCGCCGCCGCTTCCCCCGCGGAAACCGGCTCATTAAGGTTGAACAGCTTCTCGATCCCCGGCCCCAGTCCCCCCTTTGTTTGAACCTTAGCCACGGGCGATCACCTCCCGCGCCAGCGCCATATACTGATCGGCGCCTTTGGATTTCGGATCGTACAAAGCGATGGGCTTCCCGTAGCTCGGCGCCTCGCTCAGCCTGACATTCCTGGAGATCACCGTATCAAAGGTTTTTTCTTTAAAAAAACGCCGCACTTCCCCCACCACCTGTTCCGACAGATTGGTTCGGGCGTCGTACATGGTCAGGACGACGCCGAAGATATCCAGAGACGGATTTAAGTGTTTCTTGGCCAATTGGACGGTATCGATCAGCTGGCTCAATCCCTCCAGCGCGTAATATTCGCATTGAACAGGAATCAGCGCCCCATCCGCCGCGGTCAGCGCGTTCAGGGTCAGAAGCCCCAGCGACGGAGGACAGTCCACCACCACATAATCGTATTCGTCCTTGATCGGATCCAGCGCCTCTTTGAATTTCTTTTCCCGGGAGATCGCGGTTACCAGCTCTATTTCCGCGCCGGCCAGCTGTATCGTGGCGGGCGCGACAAAAAAGCCCTCCACCTCCGTTTGAAGAACGACCTTCGCCAAAGGGTATTCATTAATCAAAACATCATAAATACAGCGCATCTTTTGATGCTTGTCAAAGCCCAATCCGCTGGTTGCGTTCCCCTGCGGGTCCATATCCACCAACAGCACCCTTTTTTCGAGCGATGCCAACGCCGCCGACAAATTTACCGAGGTTGTGGTTTTCGCGACCCCCCCCTTTTGATTTGCCACCGTCAATATTTTCCCCATGCCTTATCTCCTTGCGCGTCCTTTATTTAAATAAGCCCCTCGAATATATCGCCGGCAGAGAATATACGGCTGAGAGACAAGCCGTAATCTTTAAAAAAACCCGCGTTTATGACGTCGTCCTCTACAAAAGAATAGACGCTGTACCTGTTCTCCTCTAATATACAAACATCTATGTTTTGATATATCGGATCTACGATCCAGTACTCAGGAATCCCCGATTTCTCATAGGCATCCTTGTGTTCTTCCGATATCGGACTCATTTGAATGACCCTTCCTTCATCATATTCTATGTGAGCCTCTTCGTCCTGAATCAAACCATAATATTCTTCTTGCGTATAAAACCTATTCTCGATCATCAAACAACCTCCTTCTTCCCACGCTGCTGATCCATTCCCGGATACAGACGAAACTGTCCGAAAACTATCATATCTTGTCACTGCGATTCGTAATTTGGCGCTCCGATACCACATCTCGTCATTCTGGGCTTGTCCCAGAATCCAGGTTTCTTGGTTTATCATTTTTGGATTCCGGGACAAGCCCGGAATGACGAGATGTGGTATCGGAACGCCAAATTACGAATCGCAGTGACAAGATATGATAGTTTTCGGACAGTTTCGCCTGTATCCGGGAATGGATCAGCAGTGTGGGAAGAAGGA
>JAISDM010000147.1 GCA_031264885.1 Peptococcaceae bacterium
GGGGGCTGATTGCCGCCCCTAGGGTGATGTGGACGGCGGGTCTGTACGGGGGCGGGGCGGCCGGATGCCGCCCCTACGGGACCGTGGACGGCGTGTCTGTACGGGGGCGGGCGGCAGGATGCCGCCCCTACGGTACCGTGGACGGCGTGTCTGTACGGGGGCGGGCGGCAGGATGCCGCCCCTACGGTGATGTGGATGGCGCGCTTGTAGGGGCGGCATTCTGCCGCCCGTCTCTCACAAATTTGCGGGCTGTCACTTGCGCCTCATCTAGCAGTCCGGCGGTTTGCCCGTCGGGGAAATCCCCTTCGAAGACGATTTCCCGGATCCCGGCGTTGATGAGCATTTTGGCGCAGGCGCTGCATGGCTGCAGGGTGCAGTACAGCATGGCGCCGTCGGTGCTGACGCCGTACACGGCGCATTGCAGCAGCGCGTTCTGTTCCGCGTGGATCCCTCTGCACAGCTCATATCTTTCCCCTGAGGGGACGCCTCTTTGCTCCCTCAGGCAGCCTGTTTCCGCGCAATGCCTCAGCCCTGTGGGCGCGCCGTTGTAACCGGTGGCCAAGATGCGCCGCCCCTTGACGATCACTGCCCCTACCTGCCGGCGGAGGCAAGTGGACCGGGTGGCCACCAATCGGGCGATGTCCATGAAATAAGCGTCCCAGCCAGGCCGTTCGCGGGTCGAAAGAATCGGTTCGGGGATCGTCCGGGCCGGTTCGCCGGCCGAGAAGATCGGTTCGCCGACCGGAAGAGTCGGTTCGCCGGCTGAGAGAATCGGCTCGCCGCCGGTCACGCGGGCTCCCATTCCTTCGCGAATCCGGGGAAGCCGCCGGCCAGGCCGCCTGCCATCTCCCGCGCCCGCGCCAGCTTGTCCGCGTCTCCGCCGTAAGACAGAACCAAATCGATGATTTCCGCGATTCGATCCATTTCTTGCTCCTTCATGCCCCGGGTGGTGACGGCGGGCGTACCCAGGCGGACGCCGCTGGTGACGAAGGCGCTCCGGGTGTCGAAAGGAATGGTGTTTTTGTTGGCGGTAATCCCCGCCTGATCCAATCGCTCTTCCGCGTCTTTGCCCGTCACGTTTTTGTTGTTCAAATCGACCAGCATCAGATGGTTGTCCGTACCGCCGGAAACCAGCCGGAAGCCCCGTTTCGTCAATTCCTCCGCCAGCCGCCGGGCATTGCGGAGAATCTGCGCCTGATACAGCTTGAACTTGGGATCCAGCGCCTCCTTCAAGGCGACCGCCTTGGCGGCGATTACGTGCATCAAGGGACCCCCCTGAATCCCCGGGAACACGGCCTTATCGATGGCTTGCGCGTATTCCTTCCGGCAGAGGATCATGCCGCCCCGAGGCCCTCTCAGGGTCTTGTGAGTCGTGGTGGTCACCACATGCGCGTGAGGCACGGGGCTCGGGTGCAGTCCGGCCGCCACCAGCCCGGCAATGTGGGCCATGTCCACCATCAGCAGACAGTCCGCGGCCTTCGCGATGGCGCCGATGCGCTCAAAATCAATCACCCGGGAATAAACCGTGGCGCCCGCCACAATCAGCTTGGGGCGCACGGTTTTTACGGTTTTATCCAGATCCTCGTAATCAATCAGCTCCGATTCACGGGTCACGCCATAGGCCGCGAAATTATAATATTTGCCCGAGATGTTCACCGGGCTGCCATGGGTCAAATGCCACCCGTGGTTCAGATTCATGCCCAGAATGGTCTCTCCCGGATTCACCAGCGCGAAATAGACGCTGGTATTGGCTTGCGCGCCGGAATGGGGCTGCACGTTGACGTGATCCGCCTGAAAAAGCGTTTTGGCGCGGTTCCGTGCCAATTCCTCCAGCTCGTCCGCGACCTCGCACCCGCCGTAATATCGCTTGCCGGGATAGCCTTCCGCGTATTTATTGGTAAAGACGGAACCTTGAGCGGCCATCACCGCCCGGCTCACGAAATTCTCCGAAGCGATCAGCTCAATCTTGCCCAGCTGCCGGCGTCCCTCTTTCTCCAGCAAAGCCGCCGTTTCGGCATCCGCGGGCGACACATATTGCTCGATATAATCCATTATTTTATTCAACTCCTATTAGGCGCGCCCTTCGATTTTGGCCACACGCGTCTCATGACGGCCCCCCGCCTCAAATTCCGTGGCAAACCAGGTTTCCAGAATTTCCAAGGCGAGTCCCTGACCGATCACACGCTCACCCATCGCGAGAATGTTGGCGTTATTATGCATCCGGCTCATTTTGGCTGAGAAGGTATCTCCGCATAAGGCCGCCCGTATGCCGGGAACCTTGTTCGCCGTTATGCTGATACCGATTCCGGTGCCGCAAATCACAATCCCGCGGTCATACTCCCCTTTCGCCAGAGGCTGAGCGACAAGCCTCGCGATGTCCGGATAATCGCAGCTTTCTTCCGAATGCGTCCCCACATCCGTCACCTGATAACCCTGAGCTTCCAGCCACTCCTTGACCACGGCTTTAAGCTTGAATCCGCCATGGTCGCTGCCGATGATCACATTCATTTTTCAGCCTCCTTCACCTAGTTTGTCAGCCTTTTGAACTGTCAGCTTTTCGAGACCAAAAAAGGATCGCCGCCGTTCAGGAAATGTTCCAAAGCCAACGGAACCAGTTCCAGCAGTTCATTGGCGCAATCCTGGTAAATTTCAATCGGCTGGCAGTAGGGATCCACCACATCCAAATCGACCTGCCAGGATTCGATCTCGTCAATTTGCTTCGCGTAGGCTTTCAAGCGGAATATCTTCGCCGCCATACCGGAGCTCTGCCTGAGAACGCTGTATCTCTGCGAAGAAGTCATCGCCAACACCAAATCGGCCTCCTCAAGAAGCCGGGCGGTCAGCTTCTGAGCGCCATGATCCGGAACCGGAATCTGTCGCTGCTCCAATACAGCCGCCGCTTCTTCAGAAATGGGATCGCCGCGTTTGGCCATGATCCCGGCTGATACAATGTTTATATCGGCGCCCAACTGATTTTTTTCAACCCAATTCTTCGCGATGGCTTCGGCCATAGGACTGCGGCACGTGTTCCCTGAACATAGAAATAATACTGTCTTCACGACATTTCCCCCTTCCTGTTACGCGTCCATTTTTTTCAGTTCTCTTTCAGTTCTTTCTTCAACTCTCTTTTCAGCTCTTTTTTCAGTTCCACGGGAGCCTGTCCCGATGCTTTGGTCAGCCGGTTCATCAGCGCCGCCCCTACCCCCTGTACCGGATAAGCCTCCGCGAACACAGTCCGGACTCCCTCAAGATCACAACGCCTCAATTCATCATAAAGCCGTTCGCCAATTTCCGGAAGGCGTCCGCGGCTGCCCAAAACCCGCACATATCCAAAATTCATATCCCCTTGCGTTTCCCGCAGCGCCTGTTCCGTTTCCGCCGTCAGCAACAAACCCACAGGCTCGTTTTCCCTCAAAAAATCCGCGTCCCGCATCCGTTCCCGGACATATCCCGCCATCTCCTCAGACGTTCCGCTCAGCAAGCAAACCCTCGCCTCCGGCGCGTAATGCTGATATTTGAGCCCAGGCGCCCTGGGCGTCCCCGGCCCGTCCGGCCGAAGATATCCGTCCAATCCCGGATCCTGCGCCACCGCGCCCAAGACCTGCTCCAGCGCTTCTCTGGTGACCGCCCCCGGCCGCAGAATCACCGGGACTTCCCGGGTCACATCCAAAATCGTGGACTCCAGCCCGATCCGGCATGGGCCCCCGTCCAGGATTCCGTCGATGCGTCCGTCCAAATCGTGCAGCACATGAGCGGCTGTGGTCGGACTGGGATATCCGGACCGGTTCGCGCTCGGCGCGGCCAGAGGCGTCCCTGTTTGGCCGATCAAAGCCAGCGCCAGCGGGTGATCCGGCATCCGCACCGCCACAGTATCCAAACCGGCGGTCACCTCAGAGGGCACCCGGTCTTTTTTTGGCAAAACCAGGGTCAGCGGGCCCGGCCAGAATGTCCGTACCAGCAATCGGGTCCGGGCAGACACATCCGCCGCCACCCATTCCAATTGTTCCGGGCCGGCCAAATGCAGAATCAGCGGATTATCCGCGGGGCGGCCCTTGGCTTCGTAGATCATCCGCACCGCCCGGGGAGATAAGCCGTCGGCGCCCAATCCATACACCGTCTCCGTAGGGAACGCCACGACCCCGCCCCGCCTCAGTATGCCGGACGCCTCCCGCATCGCTTCGCGGTCCAGCCCCGGCCCTTTTTCCGGCCAATATTTCGTCTTCATCTTCAATTACCTTTCACGCTCTGAACCCGTCCGGCCCAAAATCACCCGGTCGCGGTCTCCGGAATCCCGGACGACCTCTATGTCCCGGAAATCACAGCGCGCCAGCATACCGCCCACTTCCGGCGCCTGTTTCCAGCCGATTTCCATCACAATCCATCCGCCGGGCAGCAGATGATTCCCGGCGTCCCTCAAAATCTCCCGATAAGCGTTCAATCCGTCCGGCCCCCCGTACAAAGCCATCGCGGGCTCCGCCAGCACACTCCTGGGCAGCTCTTTCATCTCGTCCCGGGAGATATAAGGCGGATTTGCCACAATCATATGAAATCGCCGGGACGCCAGCGGCTTAAACCAGGAACCGTGACTCAGCTCAATCCTTGAAGCGACGCCCAAAGCCCGCAGATTCTCCCCGGCCAGAGACAGCGCCTGGGCGGACAGATCCACCCCTACCCCTGTCAGCAGCGGCCGATGATAGGCAAGCATCCCAAGGACGGCGCCGCTGCCGATCCCCAGCTCCAGAACCTCTCTCGGCGCCTCCTCGGGCAGCAAGCGCAGCGCCTGCCGGACCAAGGTCTCCGTATCGGCTCTGGGAATCAGCGCGTCCGGGCGCACTTTAAAGGGAAACTCCATAAATACCGCTTCACCCGTTAAATATTGAAAGGGTTCCCCGTCGTAACGTCTTCTGATCAATCCGTTGAACCCTTTGACCGCCTCCTCGGGAACCGTGTCGTTCAAGGCTAAAGCCAATTCCGCCCCTTCCTTGTCCCAACTCATAGACAGAAATATCCGGGCCTCGAAATGCGCCTGATCCTCTTCGACGCCCGCCTGTTTCAGACGAAATACCCCTTGTTTAAAAAGCTGCCGGCCCGTATATGACTGGGGGGGATTCACTGTTCCTCACTCCTGAGTTTTTCTATTTGATCCGCGTTAATCAACGCGTCGATGAATTCGTCCAAATCCCCCTGGAGTACCGCTTCCAGCTTATATGAGGTCAGATTGACGCGGTGATCGGTCACCCGCCCCTGGGGGAAATTATAGGTGCGGATGCGTTCGCTGCGATCCCCGGATCCGACCATGGTTCTGCGCACATTCGCCACCTCGCCGTGCTGTTCCTCCTGGGCCCTTTCCATCAACCTGGCCCGCAGCACCTTCATGGCTTTGTCCTTATTCTTATGCTGGGATTTTTCATCCTGACAGGACACCACCAAGCCGGTAGGCAAATGGGTAAGGCGCACCGCGGACTGGGTCGTGTTCACCGACTGCCCGCCCGGCCCGCTGGAGCAGAACAAATCTATCCGGATGTCGTTGTCGCCGATCACCACATCCACTTCCTCCGCCTCCGGCAAAACCGCCACGGTCGCCGCCGAGGTGTGAATGCGCCCGCCGGATTCCGTCACAGGGATCCGCTGCACCCGATGGACGCCGCTTTCGTATTTCAGCCGGCTGTACGCGCCCTTGCCCTCGATGAGCAGAACCACTTCCTTGACGCCGCCGATATCCGTGAAACTGGACGAGAGAACCTCGGTTTTGAAGTTGTTTTTCTCGGCGTACCGACCGTATAATTTTAACAAATCAGCCGCGAATAAAGAAGCCTCGTCTCCTCCCGTGCCGCCCCGGACCTCCAGAATGACATTTTTCACATCATTGGGATCCTTGGGCAAAAGCATAATCTTGAGCTGGGCTTCCAAAGCCGTTTCTTTTTCCCGCAAATCCAGGAGGTCGGTTTTGATCATGCTCTCCAGTTCCGAATCCAGTTTTTCCTCCAGCATGGAATAATTGTCCTGAATTTGCCGCAAAACATCTTTATATGAACGGTAAACCTCCACCGTCTCCTGCAAAACGGAATGATTCTTTGTGTGTTTCTGCCAGGCGGATTGATCCGCGATGACCGCCGGATCACTGATCAAAGCCGTCAAATGATCATATTGGACTTCCATCTGGCTGAGCCGGTCCATCATAGCCGATATCTCCTCCTTTTCCCAACTCCCCTTCTGTTTCTCCTTCCAATTCTCCCTCCGCCTCCAGCACGGAAACCAGCGCCGCGATGGCTACCTCGATCTGGCTCTCGTCCGGATTTCGGGTGGTCAGCCTCTGGAGCTGGAGTCCGGGCCAGCTTAGACAGGCGACCACAGGATTATCCCGATGCTTCCCGGCAAAACGCAGAAACTCATAGGACACCCCCGCCACCACCGGCAGCAGCAGCAGACGGCTCAACAGGCGCATGCCCAAATTCATCGGACCCAAAAAATTAAAGATCAGAATACTGATGATCATGACAATCAGCAAAAAACTGGTGCCGCACCGGGGATGGAGGCGGCTGTGGGCCTCGGCGTTCCGAACGTTCAAATCTTCTCCCGCTTCCAGGGTAAAGATCGCCTTATGCTCGGCGCCGTGATACTGAAATACCCGCTGAATATCCTTGAACCGCGAAATAGCGACCACATACAGCAAAAAAAAAGCAATCCGCAGGAATCCCTCAATGAGATTCTGGAAGCCGGATATCCCCGCAACCGTCTGAATCGGATATGACAGCGCCGCAGGCAGCAAGAAGAACAGCCCGATCGCCAGCCCCATGGCCACAACAACGGAGACCGCCATCTCAAAATTGGATATGGATTCCCCCGACTCCCCGTCTTCCGCCAATTGCCCGGCGGAATACGTCAGCGCCTTGACCCCCATGATCAGGGAGTCCACCAGATTCACGGTGCCCCGAATCAGCGGCCATTTCAAGAACGGCAAACGCTCCGTCCAATTGGACAAAGGCCAGGTTTGTCTCACGATGCCGCCCGCGGGGCTCCGGGTAGCAATGCTCATATAATGGGCGCCGCGCATCATGACCCCTTCCATGACGGCCTGCCCTCCATAAGGAAATTTTGGTGGTTTCATCCGGCTTCCTTTCGTTTGCCTCCAATCGTTTGCCTCCAAAAAAAGGCGTTTCCAAAAAAGCAGCAGATCAGACGCCGTAACAACGCCTGTTCTCTGCTGCCTTATAAAACCTCTCTATCCGATTTTTACTCAAGGCCGTATTTGGTTTTGAAGCGTTCTACCCGGCCCGTGGTAAACACCGTCCTCTGTTTGCCTGTATAAAAAGGATGACACTTGGAACAAACCTCCACCTTCAAATTCTTCTTGGTTGACCCGGTGGTAAATTGTTCTCCGCAGGCACAAGTCACCGTAGTTTCCACATAGTCGGGATGGATTCCTTTTTTCACTGAAGTTCACCTCTTTTCAAGGATCCGGGATCCTCATCAATCCGTTGCCAGTAAGAATTATATCACAGCATCCGGGCTTATGCAAATTTTTTTGCCGGACGGGCGAACGGCCGCGAACCGACCGCGAACCGCCGCGATTCCGCGGTGGGATCCGATCCGTAATTTGGGGATCCGCGTCTATCAAGGAGGGCGGCAGAATGCCGCCCCTACAAGCGCGTCGTTCACGGTACTGTAGGGGCGGCATTCTGCCGCCCGGGACCGTCCGAAAACGACAAAAATTGCGTCGTTCACACAATATATATCGTGTCATTTCCACCGATCCACCCCATATATTGTGTGTTGGCCATGTTTAGGGTGTGTTTTCGGACGGTCTGGGCGCATCCTTCATTTGAATCCGCTGAATCCGCGCGGAATCCCCGCGCTCACTTTAATGAATGATTTTGCCGGATTACTGGGGGCCTGGGGCGGACACCGGACATGTACCGGCGCAAGTTCCGCAATCCGTGCATTTGCCGGGATCGATCGCGTACTTGTCCTTGCCTTCCGATA
>JAISDM010000159.1 GCA_031264885.1 Peptococcaceae bacterium
TTCTCCACAGGCGTTTCTTGACTTTGTTGTTCGTATATTTTACAATACTTACGATAAATCAAGGAGGCGACGACCGTGACTCCCACCGAAATCCTCAAACAATACTTTGGCTATGACGCGTTCCGGGCCGGACAGGCCGAGCTAGTAGACGCGCTTACCTCCGGGCGGGACGCGCTGGGCGTTATGCCCACAGGCGCGGGCAAATCGCTGTGCTATCAAGTCCCCGCTATGTTTCTTCCCGGTGTGACGCTTGTGATATCGCCGCTGATTTCCCTTATGCGCGACCAGGTTCAGGCGCTCCGCGCAAACGGCGTTCCCGCGGCTTTTATCAACAGCTCACTGACCGAAGCCCAATGGCGCCGGGTCATGTCCAACGCCCTCGGCGAACAATACAAAATCATCTACATAGCGCCGGAGCGGCTGCTTTCGCCGTCTATGCGGGAACTTGCGCAAAACCTGCGGATTTCTCTGGTCGCCGTTGACGAAGCGCACTGCATCTCTCAATGGGGACAGGATTTTCGCCCGTCTTATCTGGACATTCCAAAATTTGTCGCGGGATTGCCCGTCCGCCCGGCGCTGGCATCGTTTACGGCCACCGCCACGCCGCGTGTGCGCGAGGATATTCTCGCGGCGCTGGGGCTGCGGGATCCGCTGACCAAGGTCACCGGATTTGACCGTCCCAACCTGTACTTCGAGATCAAACAGCCCAAAGACAAATACGCGGCGCTGACGCAATACTTGAAAGAAGAGGACGGCAGCGGCATTATATATTGCTCCACCCGCAAAGAGGTGGAGAGCGTCGCCGAACGGCTGCAAACGGACGGCTATGCGGCGGCGCGGTATCACGCGGGTCTGCCCGACAGCGAACGAAGCCGGGCACAGGACGATTTTCTTTACGACCGCATAAAAATCATTGTGGCGACCAACGCCTTTGGCATGGGAATCGACAAATCCAACGTGCGGTTCGTGATCCACTACCATATGCCGCAGAATGTGGAGAGCTACTATCAGGAAGCGGGACGCGCCGGTCGGGACGGTTTGCCCGCCGACTGCGTCTTGTTCTATGCCCGCAAGGATATAAACACCGCTCTCTTTCTCATCAACCAGAGCGAAAACCCCGATGAAATCACCCGCAACAAACAGCTGCTGAACCAAATGGAACGGTACTGCGAAACCGACGGCTGCTTACGGCGGTACATACTCCATTATTTCGGCGAGCAAACCGCCGGCGACTGCGGCAACTGCGGAAATTGCACCGGCAGCTTTGACGAAACCGACGTGACCGTGGACGCGCAAAAAATCCTCTCGCATCTCTGGCGGTTGAATAAAGCGGGCAAACGGTTTATGTTTACCCATACGGTCGACATCCTGTTGGGAAAGTCCGAGGATTTTACCGATCTGTCTACTTTCGGCATTATGAAAGGCGTCCCGCGTCACTATATTCGCCGGCTCACCAACCGGTTAACGGCTTTGGGGTACATTTATGACGACGGTTATCTCAGCGTCACGCCGAAGGCGAATGAAGTGCTGTCCGGCAGCGTAAGCATTACCATCCGCGGGAATAAACCCGAATCCTCCGTGAGAGCGGAGCGGGCCAAGAAACGCGCCGAAGCGCCCGGTTACGCCGTGTCGGAGTCCTTGTTCGCCAAGCTGAAAGAACTGCGTCTGGAAATTGCCCACGAGGAAAAAGTCCCCGCGTTTGTCGTTTTTTCCGACGCCACACTGGTGGACATGTGTGTAAAACGCCCGGGCGCCGAGGAAGAAATGCTGTCCGTCAGCGGCGTGGGGCAGGTTAAGAAGGAGCGGTACGGCCGGCGGTTTTTGCAATTGCTTCGCGAAGAAAAACCGGATGCCGAGCCCCCGGAAACGCCTCCCGAGTTCACCGCCGCGTTATTTTGGGCGCAAGTCGAGATTGAAGACCGTCCGCTGCAAATTTCCCGCGCCGCCGACAATATCAACACCGTTCTCATTCGTTACGGCAAAGCAAAAACGAGCGGAATGAAACTGAACGCCCTGCTGATTGAAGCGGGCTATTTGGAAAACGCGGACGGGGTGAAACTGCCCACTGAAAGAGGGCTGGCGCTTGGCGTCACAACCGTGGAACGCCAGTCCGCCCACGGAAATTATACGCAGTGCCTGTTTGACGCCGGCGCCCAGCGCGTATGCGCGGAACTCGCGCTGGCGGCTCTGTAGTCCCGGGCGGCAGAATGCCGCCCCTACGGCCCCGTGAAGCCTCTATGATCCCATGCGCCCCCCTGCGGCCCCGTGAATGACGCGTCTGTAGGGGGCGGCATCCTGCCGCCCGTCTTTTGCTTTATCTAATACCATATTCATGGTACAATATATACTGAAGTGACAGGGTGCTAGTCCTGAAGAAAGGAACGGGGTTGCGGGAATGAAGCGGAATTATATGAAGAAATGTGTATGCGCGGCGTTAATTCTCGCGCTGGCAGCCGCGGGCGCGTCCTGCGGCGGCGCAAGTCCCGGCGGCGGCGGTCATGAAGCGCCGGCGGCTTATACAAATTTCCGCGATATTCCCGGTGTGACGGCGGAAGAGATACAAGCCATTGACGCCCTGATCCTCAAATATAAAGACAAAGGATTTTCCTACGGGACGTTTTCCAGTACGGAATCTTTTACAAAACCGGATGGGACGATCGGCGGATACAGAGCGTTGTTTTGCGATTGGATGAGCCAGTTGTTCGGCGTCAAGTTTACGCCCGAAACCTATGAATGGGATGTTCTGTACAACGGCGTATCCGCCGGGGATATAGATTTTACCGGGGAACTCACGGCCACGCCGGAACGGCGGCAAACGTTCTTCATGTCAAAAGCCTTTGTGGAACGCGCGATTGTGGCTTTTCGGCAGAACGGCAGTCACAGTTTTGAGGAAATAATGGAAACACGCCCGTTAAAATTGGGCTTTTTGGCAGGATCCAATACCGCGGAGCTCATTCTCGATTCTTCGCCGTATACCATAACCCCTGTTTACGGAGATTCCGTTGAAAGCACGGCCGCTTTGGTTTTTTCAGGCGAAGCGGACGCGTTTCTCGCCGAAGAGCACGGGGAGGCGAATATGCCCGAAGACTGGCACATAGAGAAGATTTTTCCCATCGTTTATTCCCCGTCGTCATTTTCCACAGGGCAGGAAGCCTTGGCCCCCATCGTGTCTGTCTTAGATAAATATTTGACCCAGGCCGGTATGGAATATCTGCTGACGCTCTACAACCGGGGCCATGAGGATTATTACAAGAGCGCCCTCTACGTGAAGTTTACCGAACCGGAAAAAACGTACTTGCGAACGCGCGCCGCAAACGGAACCCCGGTCAGGCTGATTGCCGAATCCGATAACTATCCGTCCAGCTTCTACAACACCAAAGAGAGACAGTGGCAGGGCATCAGCATAGATGTGTTGGACAAAATATGCAATTTGACCGGACTGCGATATGAAATCGTCAGCGATATAGATTCTGTGTGGTCCGACAATCTCGCCGGCTTGGAACGCGGCGACGCGGCCATGCTTACGGAGCTTTCGCAGTCCGGCGGGCGGGAAGGCAGATTCCTGTGGGCGGACGCGCCCTATGCCGACGACTATTTCGCGCTGCTTTCCCTGATTGATACCCCTGATATCTCCGTGAATCAGATATTGTATTCCCGTATCGGCGTAGTCAAAGGCAGCGCGCATGAGGATTTTTTCAACAAGTGGTTTCCCGATCACAGCCATCTGATTCAATGCGCCGATACCAACGACACGCTGCGGAAACTGAAAACCGGCGAGATCGATTTGGTGATGGCGTCGCGCAATACGCTGCTGAGTACCAGCAACTATATGGAGGACCCCGGCTTCAAGATCAATTTGGCGTTTTCATTCTATTACGGCTCATATTTTGGATTCCACAAAAACGAGGCGCTGCTGAGGTCTATCGTCAGCAAAGCGCAGGCTTACGTAGATACCGGCGCCATCGCCGAACGGTGGAAGCAGCGTATTTTCGATTACAGCGGAACGATGGCGCATCAACAGACCCTGTTTTTGCTGGGCTTGTCCGTGATGCTTGTGGCGATTGTCGCGCTGCTCAGCGTCATTATAAGCCGCAGAAAGCGAACGAACGCAATATTGGAAAAAACCGTCCGGGAGCGCACGGCGGCCTTGGAGGTGCAGACGCGGGCGGCGGAGGCGGCGGCGAAGGCCAAGAGCGATTTTTTGTCCAATATGAGCCATGAAATCAGGACGCCCCTCAACGCGATCATCGGCATGACGGAGATCGCGGAAAAAGCCGCGGGCATCTCCCAAATGCGCTCCTGTAACGCCCGCGTCAAGGATGCTTCAAGGTACTTGTTGGGACTCGTAACGGATATCCTCGATATGTCGAAAATCGAGGCGGACAAGATGGAGCTGTATCCGCAGCCGTTTTCCCTTTCCGCGGTCCTCGAACAAGCGAAGGATATGTTCCTGCCCCGCTGCCGGGACAAAAACATTGATTTCCGGCTGAGCCGCGACCACGTTCCGCTCTTCATCAATTCAGACGGGCAGCGGATTTTACAGGTGCTTGCGAATCTGCTCTCCAACGCTGTAAAGTTCACGCCGGAGAACGGGCGCATTGATTTTGCCGTCCGCCAAATAGGGGAAATCGACGGGAATGGCGTCGCCGCGCTGGAGTTCTCCGTGCGGGATACGGGCATCGGCATGACCGCCGAGCAGCAGGAAAGACTGTTTCAAGCCTTTCAGCAGGGAGATAACAGCATCGCGGCAAGGTATGGCGGCACAGGGCTGGGGCTGGCGATCTCCAAACGCATCGTCAGCCTGCTGGGCGGGGAGATTCGCGTAAGTTCGGCGCCCGGTCAAGGCTCCACATTTACGGCGGCCATCCCGGCGCAGGTCTGCGAAGCGTCGGAATACGCCGGTCCAGACGACGCGGCCTCCGAGGATTATCACTTTGAGGGCAAAACCCTCTTGCTGGTGGAAGATGTAGAGATCAACCGCGAAATTATCTTGACGCTCCTGGAACCGAGCGGTATCCGCATCATCGAGGCTGAGAACGGGGAGGAGGCGGTCAAAAAGTTCGGGCAGTCCGCGGCGGAAATAGACATCGTTTTTATGGATATCAAAATGCCCGTTATGGACGGCTTTGAGGCGACCGCCGCCATCCGGTCGAGCGGGTGGCCGGGCGCCGGAACCGTCCCCATTATCGCCCTGACGGCCAACGCGTTCCGGGAGGATATCCGCCAAGCGCGCGCCGCCGGAATGAATGACCATCTCAGTAAGCCGATCGATATTGACAAGGTATTGGCCGTGATGAGCAAATACCTTGTGTAAAAGGGAGGGAAACCGATGGAAACGAAACTGAAAATCACGGAATTCATACATGAGCACCGCGAGTGGGAGGCCCGCTTGGCGGAAGCGCCTTATTTTATCCGGACAAAGCGCGATGAGCCTTATGTTTTGTTGAAATATGAACAGTACGCCTCGGATTTCACGAACCCGCTCGTGCGGGAATGCCGGGGCGTCATTCTGGACGAAGAGAACGGTTACCGTCCCGTTTGTGTGCCGTTTTTCAAATTCGGGAACTACGGAGAATCCTATGTCCCGGACATAGATTGGGCGACCGCGCGGGTTCAGGAGAAGATCGACGGCTCGCTGATCAAGCTCTGGTATGACAGAGGCGCTTGGCGCACTTCCACAAACAGTACGGTCAACGCGAAGAACGCGGCGAGCCAAAACGCGTATTCCGAAGAACTGACAGGCATCACATTCTACGATCTGTTTTGGGAGGCGTGGGAGAACGCGAACGGCCGGCTGGACAGACTCGACAAGGGCTGTACGTATTTGTTCGAACTGACGTCCCCGCGCAACCGGGTGATCATACGGTATGAGGAAACGGGCATATGGCACATCGGAACGCGCGACAATCAAACGTTAAAGGAATTTGAAACAGACATCGGGATACGGAAACCGAAAGAATACCCCCTGCGCGACCTTGCGGACGTAGTCGCGGCCGCGGAGAAACTCAGCGGCGACGGAGAGGGCTTTGTGGTCGTGGACGGGCATTACAGCCGCGTCAAAGTCAAGTCCCCGAGGTACGTGATGCTGGCGCATCTCCTGTCGGGCGTTTCAACGGAGAAGAACATTCTATCCTTGATCCTGAAGGGGGAGACGGAGGAATTTATCACATATTTCCCCGAGTACGCGAATGATATCGATCAAATGAACCGCCGGTTCGACAGCCTGGTCGGCGAACTCGAAAAAGAAGCGGCCGCGCTCCGGGATTTAAAGTTCGACAGCAGAAAAGACATGGCCGCCGTCGTCACGAAGATGAAATACCCCGCGTTCCTTTTTGCCGTTTCAGACGGCAAAGTGGCCTCGGCGCGCGAATGGCTGACCACCCGCCCCGAAGAGAAAGTGATCGCCATGCTTTCAGCTGTTTAACGAATCATCTTAGGACTTGTTAAACAATAACCTGATGTTTTCACTTGCCCTTTCGCCGCCAGGCTGCGTTGTCGTCAGTCGCCATACCGCCCCGGGTATGCCTCCTTCCCGGTTAGGACACGGATTCACTCTGCGCGTCTGACGCCGCTTGCCTTCATCACGTGCCTGCCCAGTCTCAGCATCCTTCCTCGCCCACTGGGCGCGGGCGGGTTCGACTCCTCCGCCTTGCCTGACGGCGAAATTGCGGCGTGAAATTCATCAGTTTATTATTCAACAGGTCCTTAGCAAATCACTTTATAAGAATCCAACAAAACGCACGCTTGGCCGCAAGTACAGTGGATAGTTTTGCGGATGTGTATCATTGCTTGGAAACCGGCAAATTGATTACGAGTGTTATGGGCGCGAGTCTGATGACCGGAGCGCAAAAAGCAGTCGCACCGTACCGCGGACTGTACACACTGCAAATAATCAGGTTTTGGGCAGAGATAATCTTGGCGCTCGAACATAAAGCAATGAAACGGAACAAAGATGACATCCCTTACTTTTCCGAAATATTTATGACATTTCTTACCGACAACAATTATCTCAAATCGAAACAAAAATGGGATTAGTGTCCACATAACATTTGTGTAAATCATGCGGCTTCCACCTTTCGATTTTATTATACGTGATGCCGCGGAAAGAAACAAGCAGCCAAGCTTCATTCAGATAAATAATAAATCCGAACCTGCGACCCCCAAAGAGGATCATCCCTTTGGCGAGGATGTCAAAATGGTTCGTCAATGCAGGCTAAGACCAAAACTTCTCACCCCTGCCGAAAAAGAGGATGTTGTGGCCAAATACAAAAGTGGCATGACCATGACGGCCATAGCGAACGAGTACAGATGCCAATTTAATCATTTGAATGCCATTAAACGGGGAGCGCAGCCGGTAAGTAAACATCCGACGCCTTATTTTAACCGCGCTCCCGCACAAATTCAGCCGCCGTCATAATAAACGACTCATCGGGATAATGACGGAGGTTGCCGGTTATCAGCGTCGCGCCGCACTCTTTGGCGACCTCGTAAAACATCTTGTCGTCTTCGTCCTCAAAAGACACAGCGCTCGGTTTGGCAACCA
>JAISDM010000177.1 GCA_031264885.1 Peptococcaceae bacterium
TTGACCCCGGTGCAGCCCTGAACCAGGCGGTTGATCTCCGCGTTCCGCACAGGGAGCTTGCGTTCCTCAAAATAGTTCTTCACAAAGCCGTAAGCCGTTTTATCCGCCACCGTGGCGATGGTCCCCGCCCGGAACACATGATCCTTGCCAAACAGATCCTCCGTATATTTATGCGCCCTCCCCTGATATTCCCCGGAAAAATTCAGATCGATGTCCGGGATTTTTTCCCCTTTAAAGCCCAAAAAAACCTCAAAAGGGATATCGAAGCCGTCTTTGATCAACGCCTCCCCGCACTCAGGGCAGCTCTTGGCCGGCATGTCCGCGCCGCAGGCAAAGGCGTGATCCCCGTGGAACTCCGTATGCCGGCACCGGGGGCAGCGGTAATGGGGCGGCATGGGATTCACCTCGGTGATCTGGCACAGGTAAGCCGCCAAAGACGAACCCACCGAACCCCTGGAACCCACCAGGTAGCCGTCCTCATTGGATTTTTTCACCAAACGGTGCGCGATGAGGTACAGCACCGTATAGCCGTGGCTGATGATGGAGCGCATCTCCTGATCGAGCCGGTCCTGAATGATCCGGGGCAGCGGATCCCCGTACAGCTCCCCCGCCTTCCGGAACGCCATATCCCGGATCTCCTCGTCGCTGCCCGGGATCACCGGCGGGGCAAATTCATCGGGCACCGGCTGAATCGGTTCCATCCAGCCCGCGATGAGCCGGGTGTTCCCAACCACCGCCTCATAAGCCTCCGCCTCCCCCAAGTAGGCAAACTCCTCCAACATCTCCTCCGTAGTTTTGAAATACAGCGGCGCCTGCTGATCCGCGTCCTCAAACCCCTTGCCCGCCATCAAAATACGGCGGTATATCTCACCCTCCGGATTCAAAAAGTGTACGTCCCCCGTGGCCGCCACCGGGACGCCCAATCGCTTCCCCAGCTGAAATATCTGTCTGTTCAGCTCCAGAACCGCCTGCTCGTCGGGCAATATCCCCTTCCGGACCATGAACATATTGTTGCCCCGGGGCTGGATCTCCAGATAATCATAGAAAGCCGCGGTCCGGTCGATTTCCTCCGGACTGCCCCCCCGAAGTATCTTTTGAAACAGCTCCCCCGCCTCACAGGCGGAACCCAAGATCAGCCCTTCCCGGTGCTGATTCAGCAAGGTTCTGGGGATCCGCGGCGTCCGCTTGAAATGATCCAGATGAGACAGAGAGATCAGCTTGTACAGGTTGAGCAGCCCGACTTGATTCTTTGCCAAAATCACAATATGATAGGTCGCGGCCTCCTTCCCGTTCTCCGCCAAATCGCACAAATACCCCTCCACCCCATAGATGACCTTGACGCGGCCCTTTGCCGCCGCCATGGCCTCGGGGAAGGCTTGCACCACCCCGTGATCCGTAATGGCCACCGCCTCATGGCCCCATTCCGCGGCCTGGCTGACCAAAGTCTCCGCGGTGTCCATGGCGTCCATGAAACTCATCTTCGTATGCAGGTGCAGCTCCACCCTTTTTTCGGCGGCCTGATCCAGCCGCTTGGGCGCTTCCACACGGGTGATGTCATTGGGATACAGCGTCAGCTCCTTGGAATAGGAATCATAGCGGACCGGCCCCCGGAATAAGTACCATTCCCCTTTCGCGATCCGCGTCATGTCAAAATTGGGATTCTTTTCCTGGGAAATAAAACACTTGCAAACGATAGAATCGGTATAATCCGTAATGGAAAAAGACAGAATCCATGTCCCGTTCTTGCTCTGGCGAACGTCTTCCATGTCAAAAATCAGACCCCGCGCCAGGACGCTCTTCTCTTCCTCCGTAATGCCGCTCAGCGGCGTCGTCTTCGACACGGCCGGCCCCTGCCCTTTGGCCCGGCTTTCGATTTTTCTGCCCAAAACCACATGACTGGCCTCTTTTGGCCGGGCCGCGGCGCTCCGCGCCAGATCGGCGGTAAAATCGCGCAAAGACAAATCTTCCTTCTCGTTCAGCCGGTCCAATGGGGTCCGCGCGTCCTCTTTCTCTTCCAACAGGGCGAAATCCACCGAAACCTCCAGCCCGTAGTGGACCTTAAAAATAGCCTCAACAAAGGCGCCGGCATTCTGCGTTTTGGCGTAAGCCAGCCCCATCTCCACCCTCAGACAGAGGGTCAGCCGGTTCCCCCGCGCCTGCCAGTCCGCGCCCTCCAGCCAGGCGGCCGCGCTGGGCAGCGATTCGGCGAGACGGGCCAGCACCTTTTCTTTTTCCCGGCTGCAGACCGACGCCAGATCCCCGGCGGATTCGGGCCGGATAAAATAGAATTCCCCTTGAACTTCCGGGCCAAAAGCATCGTTCCATATTTCACGGACCCGTCTCTCATCCTCCGGCGCCGTCCCAAGGGGACTGTGGAAATAGATTTCCCAGGATCCGCGGTCCGGGGAAATATACACATGCTGAAGCCTCAGAGACTCCAGCCGGCGCCGTTCATCCGGATCCAGCCCCGGCCCCGTCCCGGCGGAGCGCCCGGACTGATCCAGCACCCGAATCCAGGGATCCTGTAAGCCTGTTGTTGAGCCCATCGACATACCCTCGCTACGCCTCCGAAACCATAGACGCCGCCCGCCGGACACATGCCTCCGCGGTCAGCAGCTCCACCTGTTTATCCTTGCGCAAACGGAATTCCACCTGCCCCGACTCCGTATACTTCTTCCCCACCGTAACGCGGATGGGAAATCCGATCAAATCCGCGTCCTTGAACTTCACCCCGGCCCGTTCGTCCCGGTCGTCCAGCACGGTCTCCACCCCCGCCTCTTCCAGCGCCCGGTGGATCTCACAGGCCGCCTCAAACACCGGCCCCGACGCCTGGACGGGAACCACTACGCAATGAAAGGGCGCGATCCGCGCCGGCCAAATAATGCCGTCTCCGTCATGATTCTGCTCCACCGAAGCCGCCATGGTCCGGCTGACCCCGATGCCATAGCTCCCCATGACGATGGGCTGCTCTTTCCCGCCCTCGTCCAGATACGTGGCGTCCAGCGCATTGCTGTACTTGGTTCCGATCTTAAATACCTGTCCCACCTCGATGCCCCTGGCGCCCAGCAGAGCCGCGCCGCATTCGGGACAGGGCTCGCCGGCCTCCAATGTCCTCAGATCCCCGTATTCCGCCCGGAAATCCCTCCCCGGCCGTACATATTTGTAATGGAAATCCGGTTCGTTGGCTCCCGTCACCGCCCAGTCCAGCGCGGCGACCTCATAGTCCGCGTAAACCGTCACAGTCTCCCGCAATCCCACCGGCCCCACGAAGCCCGGCTCACAGCCCGCCGCTGCCGCCACTTCCCCGGCGCCGGCCAATTCCACTTGAAGCGCCCCCAGCATATTCTGAAGCTTGATTTCGTTGACCTCCCGGTCTCCCCGGACCAGCGCGCAGACCAGCCTCTGCCCCTCGGCAAAACTCACCGTATAGAACAAGGTCTTGACGCACCGGGAAGGGGCGGCGCCCAATCCCTCGGCCACCTGAGCGATGGTCTTCCAGCCGGGCGTGGCCGTTTTCTCCATCGCCGGAACCCCGGCGCCGGCGGAATCCGCCCCCACTGTCTCCGCAAGCGCGTCACGCGCCGCGTCCGCTCCCGGCGTTCCCGCCATCTCCGCCCGCGCCGAAGACGGGACAGGGCACTTGGCGATCTCCACATTGGCGGCGTACCGGCATTGGGGGCAATGCACGATCTCCGCCTCTCCCGATTCCGCCATCACCATAAACTCATGGCTGGAATTGCCGCCGATGGCGCCCGAGTCGGCCTCCACCGGCCGGAAGTCCAAGCCGCAGGCGGTGAACACGGCGGTATAAGCGTCATACATCTTCTGATAGGAAATATCCAGCCCCGCCTCGTCCCGGTCGAAGGAATACAGATCCTTCATGATAAACTCCCGCCCCCGCATCAGCCCGAACCGCGGCCGGCGCTCATCCCGGAACTTGTCCTGGATCTGATACAGCAGCAATGGCAGCTGCCGCCAGGAGTACACCTCCCCCCGGATCAGATCCGCCATCAGCTCCTCATGGGTGGGCCCCAGGCAAAAATCCCGGTCATGCCTGTCCTTCAGCCGCATCAGTTCCCGGCCGTACACATCCCAGCGCCCGGACTCCCGCCACAGCTCCGCCGGCTGCATAATCGGCATCAATATCTCCTGCCCCCCCGCCCGATCCATTTCCCTGCGGATAATGGCGGAAATCTTCGTCAAAACCCGCTGGGCCAGCGGCAGGTAAGTATACACCCCCGAGGAGGACTTGCGGATGAACCCCGCCCGCAAAAGCAGCTGATGGCTGACGACCTCCGCCTCCGCCGGCGTCTCCCTTAACGTAGGAGAAAACAATTGACTCAACAGCATAATGTATTCATTCTCCTCCCCCGGCGGCCGTTTCGCGCGCCAAATACTCCTCGACGAACCGCATCAGCACATCCACGATCCGGTCTTCCGGCGCCTTCTCCCGAACCTCGCCCCTGACAAATATCACGCCTTCGCCTTTCCCGCCGGCCACGCCCACATCCGCCGCCCGCGCCTCTCCCGGCCCGTTGACGGCGCAGCCCATCACCGCCACGGTGACGCCCCGCCCGTCTCCCGCCGGCGCCTCCGGGCCTTCCAAACGCGCCAGCTCAGGCATCGCGTGAATCCGCGCCTGAATCTCCCGGACCAGCGCCGGCAAATCCACCTGACAGCGCCCGCAGGTGGGGCAGGACACAATCTCCGCCCCGCCGCCCCGGAGTCCCAGGTTTCTCAATATCTGCTTCGCCACAGGAATCTCCTCCAGCGGATCCCCCGTCAGAGAGACCCGGATGGTATCCCCAACGCCCTCCGCCAGAAGGATCCCGATACCCAGCGCGGACTTCACCGCCCCCGCCCCGGGCAGCCCCGCCTCCGTCACCCCCAGGTGCAGAGGATAATCGGTTTTGTCCGCCATCAGACGGCAGGCTTGTACCATCAGCGGCACAGAGGACGCCTTCAGGGAAATCTTAATCTGATCATAATACAGATCCTCCAGGATCCGGATATGATTGAGAGCGCTCTCCGCCATCGCCTCAGGGGTGACGCCCCCGTACCGCGCCAATATCTCTTTCTCCAAAGATCCGGCGTTCACCCCGATCCGTATGGGAACCCGGCGCTCCGACGCCGCCCGGACCACTTCCTCCACATTCCGCCTTGCCCCGATGTTTCCCGGATTCAGCCGCAGCCCGTGTACCCCCTGGCGGACAGACTCCACCGCCAGCCGGTAATCAAAATGAATGTCGGCGACCACCGGCAAAGGCGACGAGCGGACCAGTTCCCCCAGACAGAGCGCGGCGTCCATATCCGGCGCCGCCACCCGGACCAGCTCGCAGCCCGCCGCCGCCAGCGCCCGGATCTGCGCCAGGGTTGCCGGCACATTCCGGGTGTCCGTATTGGTCATGGACTGAACAGAAACCGGGTGAGCGCCGCCGACACCCACCTTACCCACATATAAGGCGCGCGTCCGCCGCCTGGATATCCAATCCGCCGCCGTCCTCAAGCCTAAGCCCTCCACAGCCCCGCCTCCTAATTAAAAAGCCGCAGCACGTCAAAATAAGTGACGACCACCATCAGCATCAGAAGCGCCACCAGTCCGGCCAAATGGATCATCCCCTCTTTCTTGGGATTGATGGGCCGGCGAATGATTTTTTCAATCAGAATAAACAAAAGCCGCCCCCCATCCAAAGCCGGAATGGGCAGCAGATTACAGATGCCGATATTGATCGACAAAAAAGCCGTGAGAAAAATCAGACTGACCATCCCCTCTTGGGCCGTCTGAGCGATGGTCTGTACGATGCCCACAGGCCCGGACAGATCCCGGACGGACACCCCTCCCGAGAACATCTCGCGCAGCGCCTGAATGATGACCCCGAAGGTGACCCCCGTCTGCCGGAACCCCGCCGAAATCCCCTCACCCGGAGACAAGTTCTCCCAGATCAGGTTCTCCGGTCCCGTCATGATCCCGATCAATTGCCGCCCGCTCTCCGGATCCAACCGGGGCTCCAGCGTGACAGACCGGCTGTCCCCATCCCTGTCCAGAACCAAGTCCATCTCGCCGCCGGCGTGATTCTGGATCGCCAGAAGTATCCCGTTCCAATCGCTTACATCGGTTCCGTTCACAGACGTGATCCGGTCCCCCGGCAGGACACCCGCCGCGCCCGCCGCGCCGTCCGGAGCGACCTCCTGAATGCGGTTGCTGTAGCCCAGAGGAATCCCGACAATCGAATAAATCAGCACAAACAGGACCAGCGCCAAAACAAAGTTCATCACAGGCCCCGCCACAGTAATGGCAGCCCGAACCCGGGGCGGCTGACGGTCAAAACGCCGGGACTCGTCACAAACCTCCCCCCCGCTTTGAAGCCCGTCCGGTTCCCCCACCATAGCGCACAGTCCCCCCACAGGCAGCGCCCGAAGCACATATTCGGTTTCCTTCCCCTTGTACCCAATGAGCTTAGGCCCCATCCCCAGGCTGAATTCCACCACCTTCACCCCAGTCAGCTTCGCCACCGTAAAATGCCCCAGCTCATGAATAAAAATCACCAGCCCGAAGACCAGCACCACAGCCAAAAAAGACAACATTCACTCACCCCCCAAGATTTCTTAGATGCTTTATCCACAGGTATTCCCGATCCCGGGGGAGGATGAGATAGTGCCCGATTAGGCGGAGCGTTTTAGAATTTCTAGGCGAAATTTGCGTCCGCAAAAGTCACTGTCTGAGCGGAGCGAGTTTGACTTTTGCAGCAAATTGAGCCGTAGAAATTCAAAACGCGGAGCCGTAAGGGCAATATCTCATCCTCCACCGGATCAGGGTTACACTACCTTCTCATAAAGCGCCAGCGCCTGATAAAGAATCGGCACAACCCACAACGCCCCGTCAAACCGATCCAATATGCCCCCGTGACCCGGCAGAATCCTGCTGGCGTCCTTCACCCTGGCCTGCCGCTTAAACAGACTCTCGAACAAATCCCCCGCCTGCCCCAGCATCGAGAGCAAAGGCGTGAGAACGATCAGCAGCGTCTTATTCCCCATCGGAACAAAGTATAAATAAATCATGACACAGATAAAACTGATGACCACGCCGCCGATAAAACCCTCCCAGGTTTTTTTCGAGCTGATGTCCGGAAAGAAGGCGTGTTTGCCCAGAAACCTCCCGGTAAAATAAGCCCCCGTGTCCGTCCCCCAAATCACCACCAGCGCAAAGGCAAACAGCCAGAAACCGTCCATTCCCTCCATCATATTCCTGAGCATAATGAAATGCGCGTAACCCCAGCCCACATAGAAAGCCGCCATGCCGTTCACACAGAAATCAATAAACGTATAATAGGGATACCTGCCCACACAGGTCAGGGCGCCGGTGAAGATGAACAACACCACGAAACCCGGGATCAAATTCGATTGAAAAAACACCCCCACCGCGAAAAACACGGAGCCCACCTCCAAAAAAACCGGAAAAACCCGATGCCCGCAGCGAACGATCAGCCTTCGTATCTCCATCATAGACAAAACAGACAAAACCAGCGTCGTCACCAAAAAAGGATACCCGCCGAGCCACGCCATCCAAACCATCAGAGGGGCGCCCACCAACGAAGTCAATATTCTCTGTCTAAGCATTCTCTACCCCTCCATACCGCCGGTCTCTGTCCTTGTATTCCTTTAACGCCCGTTCCAGATGCGCGGGCGTGAAGTCCGGCCAAAACAGCGGCGTCACCCACAGCTCCGAGTAAGCGATCTGCCACAGGAAGAAATTGCTGATCCGGTATTCCCCGCCGGTACGGATCACCAAGTCCGGATCAGGCGTCTGGGGACAGTACATATGGCTTCGAACCGCCTCCTGGTCGATCGCCCCGATATCAAAATCCCCGTCTTCCCTGGCTTTCTCGGCCAGCGCTTTGACCGCGCCGACGATTTCCGCCCTGCCGCCGTAATTTAAGGCCACCTGAAGATACAGCACATCATTGTTCCGGGTGGTCTCCCAAGCCTTCGCCAACTGCCGCCTGACCGGCTCCGCCAGCGCCTCCACATCGCCGATGGCCTGCACGCGAACCCCTTTCCGGTGCAGATGATCCAACTCTTTCTCAATATATTCAACCAACAGCCCCATCAGAGCAGATACCTCATTTTTGGGGCGCTTCCAATTTTCCGTGGAAAAAGCGTACACAGTCAGATAACGGATCCCCAATTCCGGGCACGCCTCAATGATCGACTTCAGCGTCTCCACTCCAGCCCGGTGCCCAAGCGTCCTCGGCAGCCCTCGCCGCTTCGCCCAGCGCCCGTTTCCATCCATAATAATCGCCACATGAACCGCACCTTCCGCCAATCCGCCCATCAACTCCATTACCGCTTCATTTTTATTATTTTACCCATTTTATATTTTACACAGCATTCACCATTTCGTCTATACCCACAGTCATATCCTCAAACAGGACGGATTGGATCACATCCCCGTTCGTGTACTGCGTATATTGGATGCCGCCGCCGTCCTCAAAGCGGAATACATCCGCCACGACTCTGTCAAACTTTACGGCGCTTCTCCAATAATTCGGCGCTGCTCATTCCACACATCTCCTTCCGCTTCAACCGCGGACCAGACCGTCCGAAAACAAACGGGCGGATTGCCATCCGCCCCTACGGCGCCGTGAATAATGCGTCCGTAGGGGGCGTCGGCGGACGCCCCGCGTCTATTTCCCCCAACGCCCCGCGGTGGTTCGCCCCCGGTTCCCCCCGTGGGGGCATGCCGTGCCCCGTCCCGTTTCCGGACGACCCCGGGCGGCAGAATGCCGCCCCTACGTCCGCGCGTCTTCTCCCGCGCCGTCTATGCCGGGGTCAAAAGGCGCCGTCAGCAGCTGCCAGGAGCGGCCGTCCGCGCCGGGCAGCCCCCGAACCACCTTATCGGCCGGCCTTTTCCCCTCAGCCCGGCGGGGGTCCGGCGCTCCGGTTTCAAGAAAGGCACAAGAAATGCCCCGCTCCCGGCAATAATCCTGTGCCTCCTGTTTTGTCATGCCTAATATTTCCAGGGAAATACCTAAATATTCCATATCAAATTTCCCGCGTCAGACTTCCATAATATCTTTCTCTTTGCTCTCAAGAACCTTATCGATGTCCTTCATGAACTTATCCGTCTTTTTTTGAATGTCCTCCTGACTCTTCTTGGCATCGTCCTCCGAGCAGGTCTTTTTCTTTTCCTCGTCCTTAATCTGGTCGTTCACATCCCGCCGGATATTCCGGACGCCCACTCTGGCTTCCTCCGCCCTCTTCTTGACCACCTTCACCAGTTCGACTCTGCGTTCCTCCGTCAGCTGGGGAATGGCGACCCGGATCACCGACCCGTCGTTGTTGGGATTCAGTCCCAAGTCAGATTTCAGAATGGCCTTCTCAATCAACGCGATCGCGCTTTTGTCCCAAGGCTGGATGGTAATCATCCGCGGCTCCGGAGCGGTGATATTGGCCATCTGATGAATCGGGGTCATGGTTCCGTAATAATCGGCCTGCACCTTGTCCAAAATGGCGGGGTTCGCCCGGCCTGCCCGAACCGAAGCCAAATCTTTTTTCAGCAGCTCCAGGGTTTTGTTCATCCTGCTTTCGCCGTCGCCGACAATATCTTTCAACACGCTCAATCCCTCCCCACAATGGTCCCTATTGTCTCGCCCATCACCGCTCTGAATATATTGCCCTCCTCCAGGATGCTGAACACAAGGATCGGAATATTATTGTTCCTGCACAAGCTGGCGGCGGTGGAGTCCATGACCTCTAATTCCAGATTCAGAATCTCGCTGTACGTGAGCTCCTGGTATTTTTTCGCCCGCGCGTTCTTCATCGGGTCGTCGTCATAGATTCCGTCCACCTTCTTAGCCATCAAAATCACTTCCGCCTCGATTTCGGCCGCCCGCAGCGCCGCCGTGGTATCCGTGGAAAAAAAAGGATTCCCGGTTCCCGCCGCGAAAATCACCACCCGCCCCTTCTCCAGATGCCGGATGGCGCGGCGCCGGATGTAAGGCTCAGCGATTTGCCGCATCTCGATGGCGGACTGCACCCGGGTCTGAACCCCGCAGCCTTCCAGCGCGTCCTGCAAAGCCAGAGCGTTGATCACCGTGGCCAGCATGCCCATATAATCCGCCGTCGCCCGGTCCATCCCCCGCTGGCTCCCCGAAACGCCCCTCCAGATGTTGCCGCCGCCCACCACCACCGCCGTTTGGACGTGGGCGTCGGACAGCTCCTTGATCTGCCTGGCGATGGAATCCAGAATCCGATGCTCCAGCCCGAAGCCGATCTCTCCGGCCAGAGCCTCGCCGCTTAATTTAATGATGACTCTATGATACTTCGCTTCCGCCATAGGAGAATCCCCTCTACTTTATTTGAGCCATAACCTCTTCAACAAAGGTATCCCGGCGTTTCTCGATGCCTTCGCCCAGTTCGTAGCGGGCAAAACGCCTCACATTGATGTTTTCGCCGATCTTGGAGATCTGCTCGATGATCAGCTGCTCCACCGTCTTCTCCGGATCGCGGATATAAGGCTGCTCCAGCAGACAGATCTCCTTATAAAACTTCTCCACGCGGCCGTCCACCATCTTGTCCACGATTTTTTCCGGCTTACCCTCATTGAGAGCCTGGCTGCGGAATATCTGCCGCTCGTACTCGATCTCTTCCGGGGGCACCTCTTCCCGGCGCACGTAAGCGGGCTTGGAAGCCGCCACCTGCATGGCCAAATTACGGACCAAAGTCCTGAATTCATCTGTTTTTGCCACGAAATCCGTCTCGCAGTTCACCTCGATCAAAACCCCGATGCGTCCGCCGCCGTGAATATAGGATTCACACAAACCCTCCGCCGCGATTCTGCCGGCCTTCTTCGCGGCCGCGGCCAAACCTTTCTCACGCAAAAGCTCAATGGCCTTCTCGATATCTCCCTCTTTTTCCGTCAAGGCGTTCTTGCAATCCAACATACCCGCGCCTGTCCGCTCCCTAAGCTCTTTAACCATCTGAGCCGTAACCATCTCATTTCCTCCTTAGTCCCTCTATTTCCAAAAAAATCTCTATTTCCAAAAAAATGGCCAAGGCGTTTCTCCCTTGGCCACCTTTATTCAAATTTAGGCCTCTTCCGCCATTTTTTCCTCCAAATCAGCTTCAGCCTCAGCCTCGCTGATCCGCCCCTGGTTCGCTTCCAAAACAGCGTCCGCCATCTTCGCCGTCAGCAGCTTCACTGCCCGGATCGCGTCGTCGTTCCCGGGGATAATATAATCCACTTCATCCGGATCACAATTGGTATCCACAATGGCGACGATGGGAATGCCCAGCCTTCTGCCCTCGGCAATGGCAATATGCTCTTTTCGCGGATCAATAATAAACAAAGCCCCCGGCAGTCCGGGCATGTCCTTGATGCCCCCGAGAAAACGCTCCAGCTTCTCCATTTCTCCCATCAGCTGAGCCACTTCTTTTTTGGGAAGCACGTCAAAGACGCCGTTCTCCCGCATCTTGCCCAGTTCCTTCAAGCGCAGAATGCGCTTCTGGATGGTGGGATAATTGGTCAGCGTTCCGCCCAGCCACCGCTCGTTCACATAATACATGCCGCAGCGGTCGGCTTCCTCTTTCACGGTTTCCTGAGCCTGTTTCTTCGTTCCCACAAACAGCACGTGCGCCCCGTCGGTCACGACGCTCCGGATGAAATCGTAAGCTTCCTCCACCTTCCGGACCGTTTTTTGGAGATCGATAATATAAATCCCATTGCGTTCCGTAAAGATATACGGCGCCATCTTCGGATTCCACCGACGGGTCTGATGCCCGAAATGAACCCCCGCCTCCAGCAGTTGCTTCATCGAAATTACAGCCATAACTACACCTCCTCCCTCGGTTATTCCTCCGCCGACTTCATCTTTCACTCAAACCCCGGGACAGTCATCTGATCTCACAGGGCACCCTGAATGAAATCCATACGGCGTGTGTTTTATACCGCTCATTAGTATATCACGAACCGGTTCCGTTTGACAACATTCTTTTTTTCTCCAGATTCAGCCTCAGCAGCACTTCACCCTGGGTCAAATTCAGCCGCCTGGATATTTCCAGAACGGACATGCCCTGATTCATCCATTCCCAAACCTGCGGCCCGTCCGGATTAAGGTAGGCGATGGGCGCCGCCGCGAAAGGCTTCACATTGTCCCGGCCCCGTCCGTAACCGCCCGTCCCGCGCAAAACGGATTCCCCCGCAGGGGCGGCATTCTGCCGCCCGGTTAGAATGCCCGTCCCACGCAAAACAGATTCCCCCGTAGGGGCGGCATCCTGCCGCCCGGTTAGAATGCCCGTCCCACGCAAAACAGAGTCCCCCGTAGGGGCGGCATTCTGCCGCCCGGTTAGGAAGCCCGTCCCACG
>JAISDM010000212.1 GCA_031264885.1 Peptococcaceae bacterium
ATTTCTATAAAACGCATTGAATCCTGGCAATACGAATATCCTGACTTTGACGCTCGGAAATGGTAAAATGCCCGAAAAATCCCGCAAACGCAGGATTTTTCGGGCATTCATTGTCACCAAAATATGTAGGTAAAAACGCCGGCATGAGTTCCGTATCATTCTATGCTCCATTCAAAAATATTCGACCTGTAAAATTGGGTACACAGCGCCCCACTTATTCCTGTCATTCCGGCTTCCAGTTTCAAGAAATTGAGAATCCAAAACTTCAATTCGTAGTTTCGCTCGGCATCCTCCCCCTCCACCGGGTATTTGCGCTAAACTACGAATCGCAGAATCCAAAAATGATGCTGGAAAACCAGGCAAAAGTAGTTTATAATGGCTGTTAGATATTGGAGGTGCCTGATATGTCCGATGCTATGCAAGCGCGTGACGGTTTTGAAATGACATTGGATGAATTTTTTTCTTCAGAATATTTTTTGGGGGAGGGGAAGTATGAGTTTGCTGCCGGTGAGATTATCACGATGATGTCCCCTGCCGGAACTGATCATGAAGATGTTTCCGCTGTTTTGATCGGATTGTTTGTTCATTTCTTGAGAGGCAAGACGTGTAGAGTTTATGGCAGCAATGCCGGGCTTTTTTTGTGGGATAACGAGTTTAGGATTCCAGACATGTTTGTGGTTTGTGATCCTGGCAAAATTTCTGATAATAAGTGTGTAGGTTCACCTGACTTGGTTGTTGAGATTATTACAAAGTGGAGCAAGAATGAGGATATTATCAGAAAGAGAGAAAGCTATAGGCGAGCTGGAATTAATGAATTTTGGATTGTTGATTTGGTTAGTAAATCTGTCGTAGTAGAGAATTTTCATCTCGGCGTTGTTAAGAGATTTGACTTAGGAGAAAGGGTTAGGTCTTGGAAATTTGAATCGCTGGATTTTGACTTATACGAAATATTTGAGGGAATAATGTAATTTATTGGAGGTTCTTAGCCCACACGCTGTTTCCATGATAAGTCTCCTAATCTATCAATTCCATTGACAGAACAAAACCTTTGTCGGTATAATAAAGTCAATCAAACAAAGGAGGAACTGCAATGGGCGATTCTTTGTGCCAGGAATTCCAAGAGATTGTTTCCACATATTTGATGCGTCATCAGAGTGTTTTGGATATTATGTCCAAGTGTCAGGAATCCGCGAGCCGCGTCAACCGGGCGGTAACGAAGTCCATCACTTCCTGCGGCTGCTTAAGCGTACACACACATAAAATCCCGATCCCGGAGACCGCGGATCTGTCACAGCTGAAGCAATACTACTCCCGGCATCTGGAAGGGCGCATGTGCCCTCATTGCGCGGAGAATTTCGAGATTGAAATGGGCAAGGCGTTATTCTATCTCACCGCGTTATGTACCGCGCTGGATGTCTCTCTGGACGATATCATGGCGAAGGAAAAAAACAAAGTGGAAATGCTGGGCAAATTCAATCTTACTTAACCGCGAATAACGTTCATTCCGGATTTGTGCCGGAACAGGAATCCGGCGGCAGAAGAAATGGATTCCGGATCAAGCCCGGAATGACGGGCTGTGATTCGCGGCTGCGCCGCGCGCGTCAGGCAAGCGCGATGTCCAGGGCTTTAAACAGGCTGTCCGCCCGGCACAGTTCCAGATTCGGCGGCGGATCCTGGATCTTGGCGGTCCCGGGGATCAGGCAGCGTTTGAACCCCAGTTTGGCCGCCTCCGACAGCCTTTTTTCGATATAGGGCACGCCCCGGAGTTCGCCTGACAGCCCGATCTCGCCCATCAAAGCCAAGTCGCCGCCGCAAGGTTTGGCCTTGAAGCTGGAAGCGATGGCGGCGGCCATGGCCAAATCCATGCCCGGCTCCTGGACGCGGATCCCGCCCGCCACATTCACATAGGCGTCCTGGTTATTCAAAGGCAGTCCGATGCGTTTCTCCAAAACCGCCAATATAAGACAAACCCGGTTGTAGTCCGCTCCCGCCGTCATCCGCCGCGGCTGTCCGTACCCGGAAGGGCAGACCAGCGCCTGCGTCTCGATCAAAAGCGGCCGGGTTCCTTCCATACAGGCCGCCACCGCGGAACCTGGCGCGTTCGCCAGACGCTGGGACAGGAACGCCTGGGAGGGATTGAATACTTCAATCAAACCGTTTTGGGTCATTTCAAAGACCCCCATCTCAAAGGTGGAGCCGAAACGGTTTTTGTACGCCCGCAGAATCCGGTACTGGTAATGCCGCTCCCCCTCAAAGTACAGCACCGCGTCCACCATATGCTCCAGTATCCTGGGGCCCGCCACGCTGCCCTCCTTGGTCACATGGCCCACGATCAGAATGGGGACGCCCGTCTCCTTTGCCGCGGCGACCAGGCGGCCGCCGGCTTCACGCACCTGTCCCACGCTTCCCGGGGAAGCCGTCAGTTCCGCGGCGCGCATGGTTTGAATGGAATCCACCACGACGATCCGGGGTTTCTCCTGTTGAATGGCGGCCGTAACGCGGTCGATGTCCGTCTGCGCCCAGAGCATCACCCGGTCATACGCCAGCTCCATGCGGTCCCCCCGGTTCTTGACCTGCTGGAGGGATTCCTCGCCGGTGATATACCACGCCTTGCCGGAGTCCATGCGGGCCTTGCAGACCGCCTGCAGCAGCAAGGTGGATTTGCCGATGCCCGGATCCCCGGCCACCAGTACGACGGAACCGGGTGTCAGGCCGCCGCCCAGCACCCGGTTGAATTCCGGCATCCCCAGATCAATCCGCGTTTTTCCGTGCCCGCCGGCGTCAATATCCTCCATAGGCGTGGGCAGACTTCCGGCGGACAGATCGGACAGATCTCCCGCGGGCCCATTCCTGCCTCGGGCGCCAAGGCCGACCCCGGCGCCGGGGCTTGCCGCCGCGGCCTCCTCCAGGCTGTCCCACGCCCCGCACTGACCGCAGCGCCCCATCCAGCGGCCGGTTTCATAGCCGCATTGACTGCATATATATTTGACTTTGCTTTTCATACGGGAAGGGCCGCCGCCGGCAAGATAACCAATCCTTCATCTCCGTAATCGATCCGGTATTTTTGGTTTTTTTCCAGGGCGTTTTTCAGGACTTCCTCCGATAAGGCGTCCTCAATATACTGCTGAATGGCCCGGCGCAAGGGTCGGGCGCCGAATTCCGGATTGTTGCCCTTCTTGGCCATCCATTCCTCCACGCCTTCCGTAAATTCCACATTCAGCTCCTGCTCGTTCAGGCGTTTGACCAATTGATCCAGCATCAGCTTCACGATGGTTCTCAGCTGACCGTCGTTCAGAGAATGGAATACGATGGTTTCATCGATGCGGTTGAGGAATTCCGGCCGGAATGTTTTTTTGATTTCTTCCATAACACGGGCTTTCATGCGCTCATAATCGTCTTGTTCGGAGGTTTTGGTTATAAAGCCCATCGTGGATTCCTTGCGTATGGTCATGGCGCCCACATTGGAAGTCATGATGATCACGGTGTTTCGGAAATTGACGGTTCGCCCTTTGGAATCGGTCAGGCGGCCGTCTTCCAAGACCTGAAGCAATGTGTTGAACACATCGGTGTGCGCTTTTTCGATTTCGTCCAGCAAAACCACGGAATAAGGCTTTCTCCGCACGGCGTCCGTCAGCTGTCCGCCTTCGTCGTGGCCCACATAGCCGGGAGGGGAGCCAATCAGCCGGGAAACCGTGTGCTTCTCCATATATTCGGACATATCCAGGCGAACCATCGCGTCCTCATCCCCAAACAAGACCTCCGCCAAAGCCTTGGCCAGCTCCGTCTTGCCCACGCCGGTGGGTCCGGAAAAAATAAAGGATCCGATGGGCCGCGCGGGATCTCTCAAGCCGGCGCTGGAGCGGCGGATGGAGCGGGAAATGGCCTTGATGGCCTCGTCCTGCCCGACGACCCTGCGATGCAGGACCTCCTCCATGTTCAGCAGGCGCTCGGAATCCTCCTGCCTCAGCTGAGTGACGGGCACGCCGGTCCAGCTGGAGACAATGTAAGCAATGTCTTCCTTGGTCACATGAGGCGAATTTTGCCCCTTATCCTGTTCCCAGGCGTTCTTGATGTCCTCCAGTTCCTGCTGAACCTTCTGCTCGTCGTCCCGGATCTTGGCTGCCTTCTCATATTCCTGAGCCAAAATGGCTTCTTCTTTCTCGTGGTTCAAGGCGGCCAGCCGCTCCTCAATGGCGTGTACCTCCGGGGGCGCGGTGAACCCTCTGAGCCTGACCCTGGCGCCGGCTTCATCAATCAGATCGATGGCTTTGTCCGGCAAAAAGCGGTCGTTGATATAGCGCATAGACATATCCACCGCCGCTTTCAAGGCTTCGTCCTCAATTTTGACCCGGTGGTGGGCTTCATACAGATCCCGGACGCCCATCAAAATGGCAAAAGCGTCTTCCTTGCTGGGCTCATCCACCGTAATGGGCTGGAAGCGCCTCTCCAGAGCCGCGTCCCTCTCCACATACTTCCGATACTCGTCTATGGTGGTGGCGCCGACGGCCTGCAGCTCGCCCCTGGCCAAGGCCGGTTTGAGGATATTGGCCGCGTCCATGGCGCCCTCCGCGGAACCGGCGCCGATCAGGGTGTGCATCTCGTCAATGAACAAAATAATATCCTTGTTGCCGCGTATCTCATCCATCACCTTCTTCAGCCGCTCCTCGAAATCCCCGCGATATTTGGCGCCGGCCACCAGAGCCGCCATATCCAGCGCCACCACCCGCTTGCCCTTCACGGGGCCGGGCGCCTGTCCCTTGTGAATCCTGTGCGCCAGCCCTTCCACAATGGCCGTCTTGCCCACGCCCGGATCTCCGATCAGCACCGGGTTGTTTTTGGTTCTGCGGGACAGAACCTGAATCACCCGCTCGATCTCTTTATCCCTGCCGATTACCGGATCGATCTCGCCTTTGGCGGCCAGCGCGGTAATATTGCGGCCATACGCGTCCAACGCCGGCGTGGACGAGTAGCCGCCCTTGGAGTAGCCCCCGCCGGACACACCGGCTTTGGCGGCGACCGGATTGGGCCCGCCGTACAAGCCCAGCATCTGATAAACCTGCTTCCTGAGCGTATCCGGATTCACGCCCAAATCCGCCAAAACCTGGCAGGCAAGCCCTTCGCCTTCTCGGATCAAGCCCAGCAGCAAGTGCTCGGTTCCGATATAATTCACGCCCATTTGCGTGGCTTCATCCCGGGCCAGCTCAAACACCTTCTTGAGCCTGGGCGTGATGACGATTTGATTGGGATCCATTTGGTTGACCTTGCCCATGGGAACCATTTCCAATATGGCTTTGCGTATCATCGTGGAGTCCAGCTGCAAAGCCTCCAGGGCTTTGGCGCCCACACCGTCTCCGTCCCGCACCAACGCCAGCAGCAAATGCTCCGTGCCTATGGCCGAATGCCCCATCGCCCGGGATTCGTCCCGCGCCATTTTTAAAGCGACGCGCTTCGCTCTTTCTGTAAATCGGTCAAACATCACAAAACCTCCTTTTGCATATCTTCCTGAATAATTCCGCCCGAACCACGTCCCGTTCCTCCTCGTTCATCTTTTTGGTATTTTGTTTTTGGATGAAACCGGGCTGAGCGGAAATCAAATATTCGACCAGTCCGCCCGCGATCTCTTCATCCGAAAAGAACCCCATATTTTTGCCCAGAAGCACATCCGACAATCTTTCAAGGGCCTCTTTCGTGGACAAAATCGCCGCGTTTTGCAGTATGCCGTAGGACCGGCCGCAGCGATCCTTCATCCGCAGCGGCGCTTCCAGTTTCAGCTTCCGCCGGGTAGCCATCTCTTTTTCCACGATTTGATCCGTGACCAGCGACAGATGCTGAATCATCTCAAACTCCCGGATGCCGGTGGAGGTTCGGTTGGAGATTTGATAAAAATGCCCGACGGCTTCCGACCCTTCGCCAAACAAGCCGCGAACCACCAGCCCTACCTGAAACAACGTCTGAAAGATCATCGGCGTCTGCTGGGTCATGTCCATCGCGGGCAAATGCAGCATGACGCTGGCGCGCATGCCCGTGCCCAAATTGGTGGGACAGGCCGTAAGATAGCCTTTCTTCTCATCGAAGGCGTAAGGGAGATTCCGTTCCAGCAGGTCGTCCAGGGCGTTGGCCCTGTTCAGCGCCTGATCCAGCTGCAGGCCCGGGAAAAAAGTCTGGATCCTCAGATGGTCTTCCTCATTGATCATCACACAGTCTTTTTCGTCCCCGCTGATCAGCACCGCCCGCCGGGACTGATCCTGGGCGTGTTCCGGGCTGATCAGGTGTTTTTCCACCAGGATCTGGCGATCCAGCGGATCCAGCTCATTGATTTTGTAAAAGGCCAGCCCTTCCGTCTGGAGGATCGGATCCGAGGCTTCCCGGATCAACCGCAAAACATTTTGGCTTTGATCCTCGTTCTGGAACTGCGGCATGACCAAGTGTTCCACGTTGCGGGCAAGACGGATTCTGGAGCTGACCACCACCGGGCTTTTTGGGGCGGGCTCCAGAGTCCAGTGGCTGCTGGCCCGCTGGGTAATGGCCTCAAGCAAGCTGAGTTCATTCATCTCGCGTCACCGCCTCGGCCTGTTCCAGGGCGTGAATTTCATCCCGCAGCTGCGCCGCCAGCTCATAGGCTTCTTTCTCCACGGCCTTCGCCAGCGCCCCTTTCAGTTCCTGAACCTTGCGCTTCGTGTGGAGAGAAGCCCCGGCTCTCTGAGGTATTTTGCCCTGATGTATATTGCTCCCATGCAGTTTTTTTAAGGAAGGCTCCAAGGCTTCCTCCAATGTGGCATAACAGTCGCTGCAGCCCACCCGGCCGGCTTCGGCGATTTTGGCGTACAAGGTTCCGCAGTTGGGGCAGGCCAGGCCGGGATCATCGTGGGCGGATTCAAGGGAGGGCATACCGATGAAAGAACCCAGAAGATCGTTCATGTTCAACGAATTGTTGGCCACGGTGGCCATGACCCCTTCCTGAATCGCTTTCGCGCACACCTCACATAGATGATGTTCCACCCGCTGATGCTGATACATTTGGACAATATGCACATTGGCCTCCCTCTGGTGACAACGCTGGCACAGCATAGTTCGTACCCCCTTATATACTCGACTTTCGGCAAAAATCTTTCGCTTCGCTCCGCTCCGCGTCAGGACCCGTTAATCCTCCCGGCACAGGGCGATCAGCGCCGCTTGCAGCATTTTGGCGCGTAGCGCGTCCTGATACTCCGCGTCCATCATGTCCAGAACCTCGCGGGACATAAGCGCGCGCAGCAGCTGATACTCTCTGTTCGACAGCCATTCTTCCTCTTTCAGCCTCGAAAGAACGCCTTCCGCTTCCTGCTGAGTCAGCGCGCCGCTCAAGACCTCGAAGAGATCCGACAAGCGATCCGGCTCTGTTTTTTTCCAGGAGAGCTTCACGATGCGCAAATATCCGCCGCCGCCTCTCCGGCTTTCCACCAGATACCCCTGAGAAGGCGTAAAACGCGTGCCCAGCACGTAATTGATCTGGGACGGCACGCACTGAAAAACCTCGGCAAGCTCATTGCGCTGAATTTCGAGAAATGTCTGCTCAGACAAAATCTCTTTGAGATAGTTTTCGATTTGCCGTACGAGACTCATGGAATCACCTGCCTTTTTTTGGGTTGCGTCTTAACGAACCCCAGTATATCACAAGCATTCCCGTTTGTCAAATATGGTCAAAATTATTTGCCCTCGCCGCTCGACCGGCTGATCCGCCGGTAAATCAAAGCGCCGATCCCGCTGAGCGTCAGCGTGACGGCCAGTATCACGGCGGCGTGCTTGTACAGCTGAAGGTTCAGCACATTCCCGCCCAGGACGGAAGTCACGACGGAAGGGATTCGAGCGATGCCGGCGATCAGCATCCATGTGGAGAACCGCATTCTGGTCAGCCCAATAAAATAAGTCAAAATATCCTTCGGCGTCCCCGGGATGAAAAACACCAGAAACACAAGCCGGTTCAAACGCCGGGTGTTCTGCAAAAACTTCATGGAACGTATTTTTTCCACAGGATAGAACAATTCTACGACCTTGACCCCGAACCGCCGCACAAACGCGAAGATCAGCGCGCTCCCGATGAGGATACCGGCAAGACACAGCGCCGTCCCTTCCCAGAAGCCGAAAGCGTAACCGCTGACCAACTCCAATGGCTCACCGGGGATAATGGCGACCAGCATTTGCAGCACGACCATGCCGACGAAGGCGGCGCGTCCCCAGAAGCCGTAGGAATCCACCCATTCCCGGAACTGTTCCGGCTCCGACACAAAGTTCACCAGGGGGCGTCCGACGACCCAGGCCAATGCCAGATAAAGAGGGACAAACAGCAGGACGCAGAGGACGCCTATCCATTTCTTAACCCGGGGGCGCGCCAGCCATGAGGATAATTTTTCATGATTCACCGGTCCATGAACTCCTTTTCACGTATGTGCGGTTCGCGGATTCTATTCTGCGGTTCGCGGTTTGAAAAATTCCCCTCCTGGGAGCGGTGGCAGAATACCGCCCCCCTACATTTATTATAGATTGTATTTCCCTCAGAAATCGCTTATACTGGTATTGTACAAGGTTGAGGGAGGCGTTTACTAATGAGAGTTTATAATTTCGCGCCCGGCCCCGCGATGCTTCCGGGGGAAGTCATGGAGAAGGCGCGGGAGGAATTCCTGGATTACGCGGGAACCGGCATGTCCGTTGTGGAGCTGAGTCACCGTTCCAAAGATTACGAGGCCGTCGTTGAGCGGACGGAAGCGCTGCTTCGTGAGGTTATGGGAATCCCGGACAACTACAAGGTCATATTTGTCCAGGGGGGCGCCACCATGCAGTTCTCCGCCGTTCCCATGAATTTGAGACGGAATGGGAAAGCGGACTATGTGGATTCCGGCAATTTTGCCCGTCTCGCCCTGGAGGAAGCCCGGAAATTCGTGGACGTCCATGTGGCCGCGTCCTCCAGAGAAGACAAATACGTTCACGTCCCCGAACTGGATCCCCGCGGCTTCGACCCGGATGCGGATTACTTCCACTTCACCACCAATAATACCATCTACGGCACATGTTTTCCATCCCTTCCGGATACGGGGAACGTGCCTTTGATCGCGGACATGTCCAGCAATATTCTGTCCCAACCTTATGATGTAACCAAATTCGGCCTTATTTATGCGGGCGCCCAGAAGAATCTGGCCTCCGCGGGAATGGCCGTTGTGATCCTTCGGGAAGATCTGTTGGAACGCTGTTCGGATCAGCTTCCCGTTTTGATAGATTACCGCACATATGTCAAGTCCAAATCGCTCTACAATACGCCGCCGTCCTTTACGATTTATCTGGCGATGCTGACCCTGGAGCGGCTCAGGAGTCTGGGCGGCGTCCCCGCGGTCTATGAAAGGAACCAAAAGAAAGCGCGGCATATTTATGAGTTCCTGGATCGCTCCCGGGCGTTCCGGCCGCTTGCGGACAAAGCGAGCCGTTCCCTGATGAATGTGACGTTCGCTTTGCCCGATGAAGAACTCAATGACCGTTTCGTAAAGGAAGCCGCCAAATCCGGGCTGACAAATTTGAAGGGTCATCGCGTGGCGGGGGGGATGAGAGCCAGTATCTATAACGCCATGCCGTTGGAAGGGGCGCAAGCTTTGGTAGAGTTCATGTCTGATTTTGAAAAAAAATTATAATAACGTAAGGAGGCGTATCCATGATTAAGAATTACATGGAAGAGGCGGTAGATCGGGTTTATGAATACATGCGTCCCAATTTAAAGGGTGTCTGCACCTGCGAACAATGCGTGAACGACATGAAAGCGCTGGCCCTCAACAATCTGAAACCCAAGTATGTGGTGACTCATCAGGGGGAGGTCTACTCCAAGGTCGGGCAGCTGCACATCCAATCCGAGACAGACATTATCAAAGAAATTACCAGCGCCAGTGAAGTCGTCCGAAAAAAACCGCGGCATTCACCGGAATTCTTTGAAGGGCAGGCATAAATTCAAACAATCAAGCAAGCGGGGAGTGTCGTTTTATAACACTCCCCGCTGTTTCGTATTACACCTCAAATGTTATCAGGACGTTATTATATTTTCATCACCCATCCGAAGGGATCCTCCAATTGCCCGTATTGAATGCCGGTTAAGGTGTCGTAGGCTTTTTTTGTAAAATCACCCATAACCCCGCCGTTGACGGTGATGCTCCGTCCGTCCCAGTACAATTCGCTGACGGACGAGACCACAGCCGCGGTTCCGGTTCCGAATACCTCTTCCAGGTCGCCGGTCTGCGAAGCCTCAAAAATCTCCGCGATGGGGATCCGGCGTTCCCGCGCCTTCAGCCCCATGTGTTCCGCCAGTCTCATAATGGAGTCGCGGGTGATCCCCTTCAGGATGCTGCCGCTTTCCAGACTCGGCGTAACCAGTTCGCCCTTGATTTTGAAGAAGATATTCATGGATCCCACTTCTTCCACATACTTCCTTTCAACGCCGTCCAGCCACAGCACTTGAGCGTAGCCCTTGCTCTTGGCCACTTCCCCCGCTCGCAGACTGGCGGCGTAATTGGCCGCCGCCTTGGCGGAGCCCAGCCCGCCGCGAACGGCGCGGACATACTGGTTCTCCACATAGATGCCCACCGGCTCCAGTCCCTTGGCGTAGTAAGCGCCCACAGGAGAGAGAATGACCATATATTTATATGTATGGGAAACGCGCACGCCCACATAAGCGTCCGTGGCAAAAACAAACGGGCGGATGTACAAAGAGGTGCCCGGCGCGGTGGGGATCCAATCCTCGTCCAGATGTACCAGCTCAATCAGGGATTCCATAGCGAAGTCCACGTCTATGGCCGGGATGCAGAGCCCTTCACAGGAATGATTAAAGCGCGCGAAATTATCCCTGGGGCGAAAGAGCAGCGTCTCGCCTTTCGGGGATTTATAGGCTTTCAGTCCCTCGAAAGCGCTTTGCGCGTAGTGAAGCACCGAAGCGGAGGGTTCCATGGGAATGGGGCCGTAAGGGAGGATCTGCGCGTCATGCCATCCTTTGCCCTCCGTATAGTCCACGCAGAGCATATGATCTGTAAAAATTGTGCCAAAACCCAATTTGGATTGATCCTGAGGCTTCCCCTTCGGGCGGTCGGTTTTTTGAATTGTGAGCTTTTTCATCTGAAGCGGGCTCCTTTGATTCGTTTTATGCCTTTGATTTTATATGGACAGGCAAACCGTGTCAAGATTTTTCGCGTTGTTCACCTTAACTTGATTTTTATTTCCGCGTTCGTGCCCAGAATTTGGGTGAGATCCAGGTCCTCGTTTAAGCGGATTTTCACGGGGATCAGCTGTGTGACTTTGGAATAGGTCCCGCTCGTGGTCAGCCCGGTGTTTGCCCCGGTCAAGGCGGCTTGTGTGGCGCTCTCTATTTCGGAGACATAGCC
>JAISDM010000236.1 GCA_031264885.1 Peptococcaceae bacterium
TCCATAAACACGCCGCGATTGTTGTATGCGTTGACACCATTGTCTTTGCTGCCAATACTGCTTGCATACCAACATCCTTTAATTGAAACCACACTGCCGGGGATAGTCACCGATATGAGCTCAGTTTTGGAAAAGGCGCCGCTTCCCAAGGTCAGAAGGGTCTCCGGCAGGGAAAGAGAGGCGAGACTCGTACAGCCCAAGAAGGCGCCGGTTCCGACCACGGTAATATTATTCGGGATGGTCACGCCGGTGAGTTTCGTACAACCGTTGAAGGTATTGGGCGGGATCTGGGAGAGTCCCGCGCCGATATGAACCGAAGTGAGATTGACGCAGTTCGTGAACACGCCGGTGTAGGACGTGCCGCCTGCGAACGTCGCGTTCTCTGTGTCGCCGTTTTTGTAGACGCTGTACCCCAGAGTCACCACGTTGTCGGGAATGGTAACATTGGTCAAACCGGAACCCATAAACGCCGCGTTCTCTATGGTCTGCACGGATGCGGGTATAGTAATGCTTGTGACTGCTGTCTTGTTTTTAAAGGCGCCTTCGCCGATGATTTCCACGCCCTCCGGGATATCCACGGCGCCGCCGGCGCCTGTGTAGCCGACCAGTTTATTCCCCTGAATGTTAAAATCCGACGCGCTTGAGAAAAGCTGCATCCCTTGCGGAGCAATTTCGTTCGCCGCTTCCGCGCCCGGCAGGAGATCCGCGCCGGATCCCGGGGACGCGTCCCCCTCGGAAGGGAGCCCATCCGCTGTTTCCGGCGGCGAATCTTCTTCGGGGAGAGTCTCATCCTCCGTTTCCGGCGGCGCACCCCCTTCGGTAGGAGTTCCATCCTCCGCTACGGGCGGTGAATCAATCCCGGAAGGAACTATATCCTCCGGGGAGGCGCCTACTTCTGCGGCGCCCGCCGGTGACGCCAGTGAAAACAACATCACTGCAACCAAAATAAGACTTAACCATTTCCTTTTCATAAGTACTATCCTCCTTTTATAATGTTAAAAACCGTTGTAATATGGCGGCTGTTTCCGCCCTGCTCGCCGTGCCGCCCGGAGCGAGTTCCGAGGCGGTACGCCCTGTGATGATACGTCTTGCGACCGCCCATTCCATTGCGGGCAGCGCCCATGCGGATATCTGATCCCAGTCTGAATATTCTTCCAGACCGGCCGCGGCAATTGGGTTTTTGTCCCCGGCGTATCTGAACAATACCGCCGCCATCTGTTCGCGGGTGATGCTGTCGCCGGGTCCGAACAGGCCGCCGTATCCGACCATCACGCCGCTCTGATACGCCCATGCCACCGCGTTGGTATACCACTGACCGGCGGCCACATCCGGGAATATAGGATCCGCGGCTATGGTCGGCTCTTTGGCCAGGCGGTGGAGTATGACCGCGAACATGGCCCGCGAGAGGGGGGCGCGCGGCTCAAAAGAATCGGCTGACATCCCGTTCAACAGTTTATTCTCGCAAACATACCTTACGGCGCCGTAAAACCAGTCTGAGGCGAACACATCCTTGAAGGGATTGCGCCACACTGCTGTGGCGCCGGGGGATCCGCCCCCTCCCGTTTTTGCCTCCTGATTATCCGCGGATTCCGTATTCATGGATTCCGCTGTGCCCCGGGGTTCCGATATCGGGCGGGGCGATCCGTTTGAATCCGCGCCGGGCGCCGGGGAATAACCGGGAGGCGCGGGTGCGGCGACCTCCGTCACGGATATATGTCCGTTCGTTATTTCCGCGTCCAGATTCTCATAGTTTTGATTGACTATGCCGTCGGCGTCATAGGTCAGCGTAAGCGGAATATCCCCCGCCGCGGACGCGCCGATGCGGAATTTTACCGTAAAAATGACGCCGGTGCCGGCAAAGTCCGACGGACTGATCCAAACGGCGGAAACAAAGCCTATGTCCGATAGGCCGCTCCCGGATTGAATATTGGAGGTAATGGGCCCGGCGGCGCCCGAGGTCATGGACAGGGGCGTCAGCATGGACGGATCATAACGCAGTTTGAGGGCAAAGGCCGCGACGCCGGAGTTGTTTGACAAAGCAACCGGGATATCGACGGTATCGCCGGGCTTTCCCTCAGCGGACCCGACCTCAAGCGTGAGACCGACCGTACCCGCGTCAGTATTCGCGGTTATACCCGGACCGCTGACCGCCGCCGTTGGAATCGCCAATGAAAACAACCATGCGGTCATAAGTAATAAGCTTGATAATTTTTTTCTCATAGCGCCGCGCCTCCTTTATGGTATTTTTTTCTCAATTAGCGGCCATGGTGACAAGTGGTGACAAGTGGTGACAAAAGTAGAGTTTATTCGCCAGAAGGTATTGACGATATTTACAGCATAATATACAATTAACACGGTACGTTGAAGATATTGGTTTTCCCGGATTATGTAGGTTTTTGATACTATGCCCGCTCAATGGTCTGTTTGATTTAAACTGGTGGGAAACCTCTACTTTTTCCACCAATATTTTATTCGGCCCTTGCCCATGCTAAGAAAGTGGTGTGATCTACGTGGAGTTGGCGCGCGGCCTCGCGCGCCGATATTTCTTGATTAGTCCACGCTCTCAGCAGATCTTGAAACAACTCGGTTCGCTTCATAGGCGGTCTGCCGAGTTTGACGCCCCGCGCCTTTGCCGCCGCGATGCCTTCGGCTTGCCGCTGCCAGATAAATTCCCGCTCTGTCTGCGCTACATAGCTAAGAATTTGCAGCACTAAGTCCGCGATAAAGGTACCCGTCAAATCTCGGCCCTTTTGCCGTGTGTCCAACAAGGGCATGTCCAGAACGACGATGAAAGCGCACCGCTCTTTTGAGATGATCCTCCATTGCTCCAATATCTCGTTGTAGTCCCTGCCGAGCCTGTCGATGCTCTTGATAACAAGGGTGTCGTCAGGCTTTATTTTTTTCAGCAGCCTCTTGTATGCCGGACGGTTGAAGTCTTTGCCGCTTCGTTTATCCAGGAATATATTTTCATCTTGAATCCCGAACTCCCGCATGGCGGCAAACTGCCTGTCCTCATTCTGATCGCGCGTAGAGACCCGCGCATAGCCGTAAATACAGTTGCTAATATGTCACCGCTCCTCTCCTTTATATGGTTGATTTCTATATTTTAGGGCGGTTCATAGTATCATTAAATTTAGATTTTTTATTCCTCTCGCAAAGACACCTTCTTGAAAAATTTATCCTTATATAGACTATATTTTTAAATATAGTCTATATAAGGATAAATGTCAATAATATTATTATATGATAGGGTGTTTCTGAGAGGGGGTTTTCGGATGGGCGACAGTATCTTTACACTGAAAGAATATGGACATGTCGTGATTACGCTCAAGGATGTAATGGATAAGCAGGGCATGACGCGCAACCGTCTGGCAAATTTGACCGGATTGGTTTATAATTCAGTCAATCGCTATTATCAAAATGCGCCTATATCCAGTGTCGATCTGGATGTATTGGCAAAGATTTGCTATGTACTGAATTGTGAGATTAAAGATGTATTACGGTATGAAAGACCATACTGTTCTTGCGATAATTCATTATGATAGATATACTTTTGTTAGCGCGTCTAAAATGTTCGCTAAATATTCTTTGTCGGGATAAAAAAAGCCGCCTGCCGGCGGCTTTTCGTTTGCGTTACATGATTTCTAAAAATATGATTACCCTATTTTTCCTGCTTCAGCTTGGCCTCTTTGGCCTCCTTCCTCGCTTCCTTCTTGGCCTCCTTCCTCGCCTCGACCAGGGCCACGAGGAAATCACTTAGCCAGTATTTCTCCCGCCATCTCTTATAGTTTTCCAGTTCATCATAGTTGCGGGTGTCGTAATCCGCCGCTTCCATAAAGCACAGTATTTGCTGGTAAGTTCTCCTGCTTTTTCGCACCAGGGCTTCAACGCCATATTTCATTGAATAGAATACCTCAAGCACTTTGACGGTATCATAGAGGCTTGGGCCATCGTAGTCAGGGTCAAAAAATTCCCGGTCATTAGATTCAATGATATTGGCGTTAAATGGGAATTTTAATGTCTCCAGCAAATACTCGGGCCAATTCCGCGCTTCGCCTTGAAGGAGGACTCTTTCAGTTTTTGCTGAATTTTCAGGCGTGACGAAGATTGCCCCGCAGTTCGCGCATTCATATTTATATAGCTGTTCCTTTGCGTTGCGGCTGATTTTTAAGTTTTCAAACTTGTTTCCACAAATGCCGCAGCAATCCTCCTCATCATAGTCGCCGGGCTCTTGTGGATCAACCGTGTCGTCAAAATTCATTTTCCGCAGTTTTTCCTTCGAAAGCTTCACAACAGCACCTCCATGTATGTCCGAATAACGTAAGCGTTCACCGCTGATATCATAATTAGCATACATCTTTCCGTCGTCATTCCGGCTTTATGCCGGAATCCATCCCTGTCCTCCGCTACCCTTTTGGATTCCGGGACAAGCCCGGAATGACGGGATCTGAGGCGATCGCCAGCACCCTATTTGAGCCGGGCTTAATATCGTTTTTGTTCATTTACGGCGCCTTTCTAACAGAAAACCCCCCGCCGGCTGGCGGCGGGGGCGCAATTTTCGAGCCTTTTTTTATACCCCGCTCCGGTGTGCGGCGAGCATTTTCGCGCCTTTCGGCACGTTTTTATTATAAGCGAAATATTTGAAAAGTCAACAGTAATTTTTTCCCAAATGCAATTCGGAGTTTGGAAAGAGGGGAATTTTTTTCAGGCTTGATATTATCCCGATAAATGAATATAATACGAGCGAATAACATTCCTTGGAGAAAATCGAAAGAGGAGATGCCCGAATGAGCATTCCGACAAATATAAAAACATTGTTGTCCGGCAATGTAGTCGAGTGGGCGCGGATTGAATTCAAAAAAACATGGGACGCCGCCGCGTCACTGAAGACGATCTGTGCTTTCGCGAATGATATTGACAACTGGGGTGGCGGGTACCTCATCATCGGTGTGGAAGATGAAGACGGCCGGCCGGCTTTCCCATTGCAGGGCGTCCCGGCGAATCGGCTGGACAGTCTCCAAAAAGATATGCTGAACAAATGCAAACTCATTCAGCCCGAGTATCTTCCCATTGTAGAGGCGGCAGATTATCAAGACAAGAAGTTTCTCGTCGTGTGGGCGCCGGGCGGGAATTCCAGGCCCTATTCGTCCCCGGTAACGATGGCAAAGGACAGTAAACAGCGCGCTTACTACATTCGGAAGATGTCCAGCACAATTGTTCCTTCCGATGATGAACTGCGGGATCTGTTTTCGCTTTCTAATAAGATTCCCTTTGACGACCGTGTCAATCACGCGGCGGAAATTGACGACCTGAATATCTCTTTGATCCGTAATTATCTGAAAGAAACCGGCAGCTCTTTGTACCAACAATCAGCGGCGATGGATCTTGCGGACTTGTGCAAAAGTATGAATATTGTCGGCGCGCTGCCGGAATATACTAAGCCCAAAAATGTGGGACTTATGTTCTTTAGCCTTGAACCGGACAAATTCTTTCCTTACGCGCAGATTGATGTGGTAGAATTCCCGGAAGATCTTGGCGGGGACAAGATTATTGAAAAAACCTTTAAGGGGCCCTTACATGTCCAGCTGCGGGAAGCGCTCACGCATATCCGCAATATCATCATTCAAGAGCAGGTCATTAAGCTGCCGGGCGTCGCGGAAGCGCGCAGGTTCTTCAATTATCCTTATGATGCCATTGAAGAGTCGCTTGCGAACGCGGTTTATCACAAAGGTTACGATGAGCGTGAGCCCATTGAGGTTCGCGTCCTGCCGGATCGCATAGAGATTGTCAGTCATCCCGGCGCGGATCGTTCCGTCAGCATGGAGGGACTGAAAAATTTCAAGGTGTTCAGCCGGCGCTACCGAAACCGCCGCATCGGTGAGTTTTTGAAAGAACTGCGCCTGACTGAAGGCCGAAACACCGGCTTCCGGAAAATCATCAACGCTTTGGAGCATAACGGATCTCCGTTTCCCGTTTTTGAAACCGATGAAGAACGGCTTTCTTTTGCCGTGACCATTTACAAGCATCCTGAATTCCAAGGCGGCGACGCTAAGATATGACATCATTGGCTTACATTTGGATTTTTCATCTCATTCTGGGCTTGTCCCAGAATCTAGGTTCCTTGGTTTATCATTTTTGGATTCCGGGATAAGCCTGGCAATATTTAGGGTGCGTTTCCATATTGTGTTGATGATGCGATTTTTGTTGTTTTCGGACAGTCTGGGGCGGCAGAATGCCGCCCCCTACAAAGGCGTCGTCGAGGTGCATTTTTTATGATAGATACACCTTTTTTAGCGCGTCTAAAATATTCGCTAAAGTGAGGGGTGAAACTCCCAACGCTTTCATATCTATAGACTCATCGCCCAGTGCCTCAACAAAGCGATTCATATCGGTACGGACGCTTTCCGGCATCTCACATCGTTCGTTACCGGTAAGCATTGAGGCGAGGCGAACGATGTCGTTCATATGTTTGCATATGTCTTTGCTGTCGATAGATTGCCCCGCCGCCCTGCGGACGGACAGATCCAACCACGCCTTCGCCTTGAACAAGATCAGATATGTGTGTGGCAGCACAGGAATGTCAGCGAGAACCGTTCGACCTGACAACAACATTTGATAATAGTCGCTGTTCAAAAGAATGGCCGAAAGACTGGAAATTTCATCGCCCAGACGCAACGGCACACAATCGTGCGCGTCCCTATCCAAAACCGATTCGGTTTTTGCGAATAGTTCAATCATATAAGGGAAATCCGGCGCATTAGGTTTTTCAAATCGATAGAACTGCGGAGCGCCATTGCTCCTGAGTTTGCTTTTATAGCCGCCGGCGCCGATGAATTTCCAGAACCGGCGGCCGAAGGCCGGGGTCAGCGACTCAACAATCAGAACCATGTCCAGATCCTTGGTTGCGCGGAACACACGGTTCGCTTCGCCAAAAACTACATCACAGGCGGCTCCGCCGATCAGGACATACTGTTCTTGAAAGTCTCGGAAATATTCTTTGAATGTATCCAAACCTTTAACCATTCAGATAACCCTCCAGTATTTCTTCGATTGCCGATTCCACACGGGGATCCGACATTTCATCACCGGGGACGGACAAAACGGCCGAGAGCGGGTCGATTGCCGCAGTATCCGCAAAATCCAAGCTGTATTGTATGATTTGGATGACCAACGCCGGGGTTTCGCTTTTCGGAACTGTTCCATATCGTTCCAAAGCCGCCGTTTTCGCTTTTTCCTTTGTGACAGCGCAAACCGGGTACGCGCTGTCCGCGAGCATGGAGTAATGGCTGATCGCGGACAGGCCGCCCAGCTTCATACCTTCCACGGGAACATGATTCATTAGCCGGTATTGCTTACCGACGGGACTGCGCAACAGCGAGCGTGTCAAATCCCAGAGTTTGCGAGGCGATTGGTTCCATAGAAAGTTTCTGGTTTTGCCCGGTTTCACAATGAGCTGCGGCCAAAGTGATTGCAGCTCGTCAAAGCAGCGTGTCGCGGTCATTTTAGATACACCGAGCTTGGCCGCTGCTTCGGTCAGCGTCACATTTTCCCAACGCCCGTACATTGCCATCAGCAACAGTTTCTGTGTGACGTATGAGATTTTGTCCGCTGCGGGAATCTCTCTCTCATCCTCGGATTTTAGCGCGACTCCAAGAAAGGGCATATAGATCTGCCGCCCCGCAATGATAAAAGGAAGCCCCTCGTCAAGCATTTTCTTTCTGGTATAGGCGCCTGCGGATTTTAGACACAGTACGCAGTCCATTTCTGTGAGTTTTTTAAGCTGAACGCACTGTTTACGCACGGCAGTCAGGTTTTGCGCTTCTTTCGGTTCGGCCAGCAGGTATTCGCCCCCCGGCATCTTTAGGATGTACAGCGAATAACCATGTCGCAGATAGATTGGGAGGTTTTCGGTACGCATAAACACGGCCGCTTCCGCTTTCAGGTGCAGTGTGCCTTCGATATATTCTACGAATTCAGTCATAGGAACACTCCATAACATATTTTTTGTATTGTAACATATTTTGCGTTACAATACAAAAAATATTCATGAACATGAATCACGCATCCGTAGGGGCGGCATTCTGCCGCCCGCCCTTGACGGACGCAGATTCCTGCTGTCATCCGGGTTTATCTGTCCCCGTTCATTCCGGGCCTGCCTGTCCCCTGTCATTCCGGGCTTGTCCCGGAATCCAGGTCCCCCCCTTTCGGGGAAAAAAGTAAAGCAGCCAGCCTAAATGGAAACCCACGGGTGTGCGTCCCGTGGGTTTCCGCTTTGGCCAAGCTTGAATATCCTTCTGTACAGCCCCCACTATAAGCGAATCCAATCACGGATGTCGATATTCAATTTATGTCTCCTTCAATTCGTAGTTTGGCGGGTTTGGCGTAATTCGAAAGAAATGATGGCTCCGCGATCTCTTGACACGCGGACTTATTGTATATACAATAAGTGCATGAGATATGAATGGGATGAAAACAAACGGCTTATCAATTTGCAAAAGCATGGTCTTGATTTCCGGGATGCGCCGGAGGTTTTGAGCGACCCATTTGGAATCGAGATAATCGCAATTGTGAACGGTGAAGAACGCACACATTTCATTGGCGAGTTTGAAGGCCATCCAATGGTTGGGTTCGTCGTATACACTGAGAGAGTATCAGCAAACCGAGAAGACGTTATACGGATCATATCATTTAGAAAAGCAACGAGAGGGGAGAGAATGCTTTATGAAAATGGAATCTGACGGCTGCGCAAAGGAAGATATTGAAAAAATGAGCAGCAAGACCGATTGGGAAAGAGTTTTGTCGATGAAGGATGAGGATATTGTTATTGACGAAGATTGCCCGGATGCCGCACAATTAATTGCGCAAGGGGAGACAAAAGCGGTACGGATGGGCAGACCACGCAAAGATACGCCAAAAGAACTCGTATCCATTCGTGTTGACGCGCGCACACTGAATGCGTTGCGGGCGACGGGAAACGGTTGGCAGACAAGGTTATCGGAGCATATCACAGAATGGGCCGCTAAACTCTGATCTGCCAAACTACGAATTGTTACTGTTTACACCCCTGTCATTCCGGGCTTGTCCCGGAATCCAAAAATGATAAGCCAAGGAACCTGGATTCCGGGACAAGCCCGGAATGACAAAACAGGGGGCCGGAATGACAAGATATGATCGTTTCTGGACGGTTTCGGGCGGCAGAATGCCGCCCCTACGGATGCGTGAGGCCGCCGTATCATTCACGTACCGTAGAGGCGGCATTCTGCCGCCCGTCCTTGATGGACGCGGATTTCTGCTGTCATCTGGGTTTGTCTGCCCCCCGTTTCCCTGAGCAAGCAAAAACCCCTGCGCGTGTGCGCGGGGTTTTTGCTTGCTCAGGGGTCACTGCGGCCATACCCATGGCTGTGTTACCGCTTCGCGTGTTTGGGCCGGTTGAGGTGTCTCTCCAGATACCGTTTCCGGTATCGGAGGGTGGCCGCGCCGGCGGCGCCGGGGAGGAGCATGGAGACGGCCAGGGGCAGTGAACCGGGAGGCAGGTTCAGGAAGTTGCCGGTCTTTGGCACGTTCACGCCCAGGGCTGTATCCTCGGGCTCCAGGATCCAATAGGTCTCGCCGGTATCCGGATCTGTCTTCTGGACTTGCACCCAGCCTTGAGGGATCAGGCTGTCGTCAATGGGGTCTGTGTACCGGGGAGGATCGTTGGGATTCGAGGGATCGGGATCGTTGGGGGAATCCGGCGGTGTGTAGGGAGGCCCGCCGGGGGTGGTGGGATTCGTGGGTGATGTGGGCGA
>JAISDM010000249.1 GCA_031264885.1 Peptococcaceae bacterium
TGACAAGATATGATCGTTTCTGGACGGTCCCGGGCGGCAGGATGCCGCCCCTACGGTATAGGTATCCCCTGTGAACAGTAACTTTCTGTTTTGTCAATGGTATACGCAGTTTTAGGGGCGATTGACAAACCGAAAAAATCATATTAAAATAGACACACGGTGGTGAACCTGCACAAGGAAATCGCGGAGAGAAAAGCCAAAATGTTTGAGATTAAATTTTATAAAGACCGAAACGGCAAAGAGCCGGTAAAGGAATACATTGCCGATCTTGCTGACTGCAAGGATAAGGACAGCCGCATAAAATACCAGAAGATACGTGATTACATGAAGTACCTGAGTGAACAAGGCACGCAAGCCGAAGAACCGTATGTAAAGCATCTTGACGGCGAAATATGGGAGCTTAGACCACTCAGGGACAGAATATTATTTGCGGCGTGGGATGGTAAGACCTTTATATTTCTTCACCGCTTTATGAAGCGGACACAGAAAACGCCGCAGCGAGAAATAGACCAAGCCAAGCGAAATTTAGCCGATTATCGGGAAAGGGGTAAAGATAATGGGGATAAATAATCAGTATGTTGAAGCCATAAAGAAAGCCAAAGCCAATCTGGCGGACTTACGCGAACGCGGGGAAGATGCTGTAGGCGGGGATGCTCTGGAGTTTATAGATGGATTTTTAACGCCGGAGGAGATAGCCGCTTCCGATTTGCGTGTGGCGGAAATGATTGAATCAACCCGCGCCAGAGGTGAAAAAAGCGTATGACGTCGGGTTCCTCTAATGGGACTGGATTCATTGCGTAAAAAAGAGGATAAGCCGCCATTATGGCGGCTTATCCTTTGAATCAAACGCTTGATTTAGACCGAACGCTGCAACGCGCGTTATCCCGCTGTTATTTTGTTTCCAGCAGCCTATGCAGCATGGCTGCGGCTTCGGCTCGCATAGCGCCGCCTTTGGGATCAAAGAGGTTGCCGGGTTTGCCGCCGATGATTCCGGCTTTAAAGAGCGTCTCGACTGCCCCTTTCGCGTAACCGGCGATGTCGGCGTTATCCGCGAAGCTGGAATCATTCCGCGTGAGCGGCAGTATTATTCCCGCGAAGTCAACGTAACGCGCGAGAATCGCCGCAAGCTGTTCACGTGTGATGTCGTCGCCGGGGCCGAACCGACCGTTCCCGTAGCCGCTCACAATGTTGTTCGCCGCCGCCCAATTCACCGCGTCGGTGTAATACATACCGACGGAGACGTCGCCAAACGTATCCGCGCCGGACACAACCGGGCTTCCGGCGTGGCGGTGGAGTATTGTGACCGTCATGCCTCTCGTGAGGCTGGCGTTGGGACTGAATGTGTCCGCCGCAGTGCCGGTCATCAGGTTGTTGATATAAGCATACGTCACATCATAAAAGAACCAATCCGCCGCCCTTACATCCGTGAAGGGCAGTCCGCCTGAGAGGCCGGACGCGCCGCCCAGCGGGACGAAGTTCGCGTCAATGACGACCGGACTTCCGCCGTAAGTGAATGTGTAGACGCCGTCACCGTTGTCGGTGTGGTCGATCTGTATGCCTGTTCTGTCGCTGATGGCAAACGCACCCAGTCTGTAGCCCTCCCCGGGCTTCACGGTCACAACGACGACATCGCCCTCAACCGGGTTCGTCTTGCTCAGGCTGACCGTGCCGTTCGGCGAGTTCGAGACCGTTACTTGACCGGGAACCGCACTGCCGCCGCTCGCGACCGTCACCTGACCGGACGCCAAACCACCGCTGCCGGAGGATCCGGACTGGATCCAATGTGCGTAAACGGTGGTATCCGCAGTAAATACCGTGGCAAGAGTCACTTTCTCGCTGCCTTCCGCTTTCGTAAACCAGCCGTCAAAGCGGCTGCCGGCCCTGCTGGACGTGGGCAGACTTGTCAATTTGCCGTCCGCGCCGGTTCGCGCGGCGGCAGGGCTGGAACCGCTGTTTCCGTCAAAGGCGACAGTGTAACCTTCCGCGGCCTCATTCTCCAGCACACGGTCCAGCCAGGCGAAAGCCTCCAGATTGTCGTAGTTACCGCCGTGCCCTTTTCGCCAAGAGAAATTGAAGTCGATGAGGTCGTTTTCAACAGCGGCATTGTTTAACAGCGAATAGTATAACATCGTTCCCAGGGCGAATCCGGCGTGGCTGTCTGCCATGCCGTGGCGTACATACCAGTATGGCGCCACGTCGGCCTCGTCGCTTCCGTAGATATCTGCGTCCTGCAGGTAGGGAATCTTCTCTTGGGTGGTCAGATACGGGATGGGGCTGCTCATCTTCATCTGGAGCGCCTGTGCCTGACCGTCCGGAGTCGCGAGGTACTCCTTCCAGGAAAGCCCGGTCGCGGTTTTGCCCACATCCCGTACCGTATAAGTGCTTCCGCCCATTCCCGGGATCGTAACCGTCCCGTTCTCAGCGACGTTACAGAATACATCCCAGAAATACTCGTCAAAGGGACTGAATTCCTGGCCGGCGCTGCCGTAAAGACTGAAATGCCCTGGCCAGCCGTATGGGGAGTGTGTAAGCGACGCTTCGTTGAGAGCGAGGTATTCTTCCAACGCAATCGCCGCCGTATCTGTTGCCGAGGGGATACCGGACGCGGGATTCCCGCCGTTTATCTTCAGCCAATCGCTGTAGGTGTCCAGCTCGGCCACCGAGTCCGCGTTGCTGAGGGGCTTCCCGTCAACGAAGGAATCGCTGTCGTTCCACTCCCGGATCGCTTTATTGACGCCTTTCTCCAGCAATCGCAGCATGGCGTCCCGGAAGCTGCCGCCCGCCTCGCCCGCGGTCGGATTCTCGCTGAGGTAGCCGCTGTCGTAGAGTTCTTCGGGCGATGTATAGGCGGCGGTCAGCGTTTCTCCTTCCTCATCCAACAGATTAAGGTTGTTTATGTAGTCAACGAAATGAGCCGCGTACCAGGCTGAAGCCTGAAGCACTTCGTTTTCCGCATATGGCCTGTTGGCGCCGTTATTACTTTCATCCTCAACATGCCGCGGCCGGGACGTATTGTAAGTCCATTCATAGGCTAACCCCCCCATGGGCAGGTCAATGATGGGACAGTAGGCGATGGCGCCGGCGTATTCATCACCGATGCCGGGAATGGAGACGTACTGGCCGCCGGTCTCCTCAATGCCGACCGCTCCGATCTCATAGAGGGAAGGGAAGTAGTCCGGGCTGTTGCCGCTGGCGGCCAGTACGGCCGAGAGACCGCCGCCGCCGCTGGTTACAGATATTGGAATTAAGGAAAAAACCATCATGAGAAACAGAAGCGACGCAAAAAGTTTTTTGCTCTTAATCATTGATACCCCTCCCTAAAAACAAGAATATACGTCATACTTGCATTAAAACACGCGTTTGTAAAATGATTGAATGCGGGAGGGTTATGCTTTCAGCGCATGACCATGATTTATTATTTCATTTTACAACTTGTCACAAAAGAGATAATATCTATTATGAACATCGCTTCAATTCGTAGTTTAGCTCGGTATCCGGTGGAGGGGGAGGATGACGACCGATTAGGCGAAGCGTTTTAGAATTTCT
>JAISDM010000028.1 GCA_031264885.1 Peptococcaceae bacterium
TTTGCTTTAGGAGAGAGCAAATGTAAAAAAAGGAGAGAGGAGGAGAAGAGAAGAAAGAAAAGATGAAAATATTATAATCGGCATATTGCCGTTGTTATAGAACACCTTTCTTTCTCTGCCCCTATCTTATTATGGTATTTTGAAACCAATATGTTGTAACTGTGTCATTTTTGTGTACATTTTTTTAGTGGGAAGTGGTTAGTAGCTAGTGGGGATGGTCAGGTTAGTAGCGCCGGAGCAGGGCGATGACCTTGCCCAGAATCCGGACGTCTTTTGTGATGATCGGCTCATACAGATCGTTCTCCGGCTGAAGCCGGACGTGGCTGGCGCCCTTGTAAAACCGCTTAACGGTGGCCTCGTCCTCCAGAAGGGCGACCACGATTTCCCCGTTGTTCGCCTCGGGCTGCTTGCGGGCGACCACATAATCCCCGTCGTGAATGCCCGCGTTCAGCATACTGTCGCCTTGCACCGACAGCATAAACACATCCTCGGCGCGCAGGAATTCCCGCGGCAGCGCAAACGTCTCCGCGTCCGGATCCTCGAAGGCCAGCAGCGGCGCCCCGGCGGCGACCGTGCCGAGAATGTGTACGTCTACCATATCCGGACGGCTCTCCGGAAGGGGAACGTCGTTTCGGGTCTCCGAATCCCGGGAGTCCAACACTTCGATTGCCCGGGGCTTGGACGGATCCCGCCGGATGTAGCCTTTCGCTTCCAGTTGATTCAAATGCGCGTGAACCGTCGAAGTGGAACTGAGCCCCACCGCCGCGCCGATTTCGCGGACGGCGGGAGGGTAGCCGCGTTTGTGAAGCTCATCTTTGATGAATTTTAATATGGCCTCCTGCCGGGAAGATAGTGTCTCCGCCATTGAAATGACCTCCTGTCCACGGCCGTTGGCCGTATTTTGAGATTATACTCGCGAGTACAATGATAGCACAGCCCGGCAAAAAAATCAAACATAAGTTCGCAGAAGATATTCCTTGACCCGGTCAGGCCAGAGCCCGGATCATCTCCATCGTCCGCGTGACCCACTCCAGCGCGCCGCGCAAGCGGTAGCCCGTAAACCCGGCCTCAGCCAAGATCGCCCGGACGGCGCTCCCGCCGATGTCACAGCGGATCAAGCCCTCCAGGCCGGCGCGCTCCCGCGCGATTTCCTGTACATAATCCCAATAGGAGCCTGAATAGCTTTTGAGATTGTCAACCATTCTAAAATCCTTCTGGTGCAGGGGGCATCGGAAGTGTTACTGAATTGCGGCCATTCTGCTGAACTACGCCGGCTTCTCCGGTGCCGCGCCCCGGGGCGCGCGGGCAGTGAGGCTCGACTTCGCGGATACGGACCAAATCTCGGATTGGGCGGTAAGCGGCTGACACCGCTCCCAGGAGGGGAATTTTTCAAACCGCGAATCGCGGCACGGTATATATTGTGTTCTCGGCGCCATTTTGTCGTTTCCGGACAGTCCCGGGCGGCAGGATGCCGCCCCTACGGTATAGGTATCCCCTGTGAACAGTAACGCCCCTGCGGAGGCAGGTAAAAAAATACCCTTGACCGCGCGTTAGCCCGGTTCAAGGGTATTTTTTCGGCATTCATTTTTCTTTGGCGCTTTTTAGGTCTTTTTCAAGATCCTCAAGCGTTTTAAGGATATCCTTTGCCTCTTTTCCGGCGGCGACTTGAGCTTTGACTATTTCTATGACCATTTTAATAATGCCCAAATACTGTAAATCAGTTATGATTTCTTCCTCTCTTAAGGCTGCCTGTAACATCTTTGCATTCCCCCTTATTGCTGTGGACCGACCGGCTTGGGTTCATTTTACCTCAACGCTTTTCGCGCGTCAACATAATCCGCGGTCCATGGTTCTCTGTGCTGCGATTCGTCATTTGGAAATTCACGTCTGTCAAGGACGGGCGGCAGGATGCCGCCCCTACGGATGCGGCATACACGGTACCGTAGGGGCGGCCTTCTGCCGCCCGGGACCGTCCGGAAACCCGGATTCGCTCATGCTGGGGCAAAAGGCGCCGGGCGCTCTTCCGTCCATCCTCTCCAGTGGGCGATGGCTTCGATGATCCGGCGGCAAGCCTGTCCGTCTCCGTAAGGATTGACCGCCTGCGCCATGCTGTCATAGATCCGCGGATCCGACAGGAGCAGGCGGCCCTGCTGATAGACGTCTTCCTCCTTTGTGCCGGTCAGCCACACAGTCCCGGCTTCGATCGCTTCCGGGCGCTCGGTGGTGTCCCGCAATACCAGCACCGGCTTGCCCAGCGCGGGCGCTTCCTCCTGCAATCCCCCCGAATCCGTAATCACCAAATGGGATTGCTTCATGAGATGGGCGAAAGGCAAGTATCCCATAGGCTCTGTCAAAATAATCCGTTCGTGGCCGTCCAAAACCGAATGGGCCACAGTCCGGACAGCGGGATTTTTGTGCATAGGAAACACCGCCGCCGTGTCCGGGAACTCGTCCAGCAAACGGCGCAAGGCCCGATAAATCCCCTTCATGGGGCTTCCTAAATTTTCTCTGCGATGGGTGGTCACGGTGACTACCCTATATTTATGAAAATCCAGATCCGCCAGCCGCCGGTCGGCAAAATCACATGGCTTGGAGATCACATCCAGCAAGGCGTCGATGACCGTGTTGCCGGTGACATAAACCGTTCTGGGCGGTCTCCCCTCCCGGAGCAGGTTTTTTTGCGCTTTCGCCGTCGGCGCGAAATGCAAATTGGCCAGATTCCCGGTCAGCCGCCGGTTCATTTCCTCCGGGAAAGGCGAATAACGGTTCCCCGAACGCAAGCCCGCCTCCACGTGCCCCACGGGGATCTGCAGATAATACGCGGCCAAAGCGCCGGCAAACGTTGTGCTTGTGTCCCCGTGAACCAGCACCAAATCCGGCTTGGCCTCCTCCAGAACCGGCTTGAGTCCTGTCAGCGCCCGCGTTGTAATATCAAACAGGGTTTGCCCGGCCTGCATCATATCCAGGTCGTAATCCGCCTTCACCTCAAACAGATCCATGACCTGATCCAGCATCTCCCTGTGCTGGGCCGTCACCGCCACCTGGCACTCAAATCGGGCGTCCGCTTTCAGCGCCTTCACCAGGGGCAAAATTTTAATGGCTTCCGGGCGTGTGCCAAAAATAGCCATTGTTTTCATATCATATATCCTTTTTCCGCCATTTTTTTTATGTGCCGGTCGACGGCTTGCTCCACGTCCACCTGGTAACGTTCCTCCAGAACAAACATCATGGTCACCGCGGTCTGCGCCACATCAATCAATTCGTCCAGAATATAGCCCACCGCCCGGACCTCGTCCATTCGGTCCTGTTCTCCGCTGAGGCCGCGGTATTTGCCGATTGCCTGGGCCAATTCCCCGGCTTCTTCCATGAGCTTGAGCGCTGTGGACTCCAAAGTGGGGGTCAGACCATTCAGCCTGGGAAGCGAGATTACCTTACGAGTTTCAGCCATGTTCATCTCCTTTGCGGATGCCGCCCCTACGGTGATGTGAACGGCGCGTCTATACGGTCCCGGGCGGCAGAATGCCGCCCCTACGGTGATGTGGACGGCGCGTCTGTACGGGGGCCGGGCGGCAGGATGCCGCCCCTCCGGTACTGTGAACGGCGCGTCTGTACGGGGGCCGGGGGGCCGACTGGCGCCCCCCCGGTGACGTGGTGGGGGCGCCTGGTCGGGGGGG